>JAVJQK010000105.1 GCA_040218145.1 Sandaracinaceae bacterium
GCCGGGCTACGCGGTGGCCCTCATCTCCGTCCGTCCCCCGCCGCCCCCGATGCCCATCACGCGCGGCCCAGCCCCGCCGCGTCGGAGATGCCCATCACGTAGCCCGCCCGACGCTCCCTCGAATGCCGTGCGTGGCAACAACATGGTGGAGAGCTTCGATCACAAAGGCTCGGCGGCCTACTACGAGCATATGCTGGAGGTTATCGACCAGGGTGGTCGCGGCTTTGCGAAAGAGGAGGCGTGAGATTCCTATGCCGCCTATCTGGCCGCGGCGATTGCTGGTGAGGGCCCACCCTACTCGATGAGGTGCTCACGGTCGTTCGCGGGAGCAGAGCCAGCCTCAGGCTGTTCTCATCGAGTGGGCGACTCCTCGCGGAGGCGATCGGTGAGCTCTGACGAGCAAAGAGCAGTCCCCTCGTTCCCATCCTGCTCAAGCGCTCGGGACCGGCTGCGCTCCGAAGGACGCTGAAGATGTCCGCGGCGACCTCCATCAACGTGCGCTGCACGTCGGCTACGTCGACGTCCTCTTCTGCGAAGCGATCGATGTCGAGTCTGAAGCGAGGCTCGTTCCCTTCCTCCGGGATCGGCCATCGAGAAGCGGTCCTCCACCGGCGGGTCTGCCTGGGCGCTCTCGCGTAGCCGCGCGAGGCTCCGCTCGCGGGCGTGCTCGGCCGCCGTCCGCTCGCCGTCCGTACCGGGACGGGCGTACAGCGCCTCGATGGCGCGCAGCTTCTCGATGAGGCGTGCTTCGTCGAGCTCGGGCATCAGCGGCCGCACCGTAGCGCACAGGAAGACGTGTCCTCGCACTGGGCGAGGTGCGCCAAGAAGCCGTGTGATTCCGTGGGGCCTCCGCGCCTGATCGACGGATAGTGGCGCGCATTCTGGCGCGGCGCGCCAGAAAGCAAACGGCCCCGCCGAGGGCGAGGCCGTCCGTAACTAGCCGAGATCATTGGTTGCGGAAGAGAGGACTCGAACCTCCACGGGTGTTACCCCACAGGAACCTGAATCCTGCGCGTCTGCCAGTTCCGCCACTTCCGCGGGCGTATCGAAAGAGGCGGTGAGATACGTTGTGACGGGGTCCCTGTCAAGCGGCATCGGCGGGCGGTCGCGAGGGACTCCGAAAACTTTTCATACCCCCGCACCGAGTGCAGTGCAGAGGGCCGCGGCAGAAGAGCCAAGTGGTTGAAATCACGTGTGTTGCCTTCTCCCGCAGCGGCGGCCCGGGGATTGCACACTCGGGGCCTGCCGTGGTGCGTCATTCAAGGAAACTCAGGCGTCGAGCGGGCTTCACGATGATCGAAGCCCTCATCGTCGTGGCGATCATCGCGGTGACGGCCGCGCTCGCCGCCCCCGGGCTCAGCCGGGCGATGGCCATTCGCCGGGCTTCGGAGACGTCGCACGACATCGTGCGGATGGGGGCGCTCGCTCGCTCCGAGGCGATGATGTACGGCCGCGCGCACCTGCTGATCTACACGGAGAACACGGCCGAGGGGCGGCCGCTGGGCCGGCTGACGGTGTGGCGCGGGCGCAGCGACCGCTGCAACGGCAACGCCTGGGCGACGCTGGTCACGCCCGCGTGCACGCGCGCCGCGGGCTGCGTCGAGGTGCTCGACATGGATGAGCAGGCGACGAGCACGCACGAGGTCCGCGTCGCTCCCCAGGACGCGCGGCAGACGCCGCTCTGCTTTCAGCCCAACGGCGAGATGTACATCAGCACGTCGGGCGCGGTCGTCGGTCCGTACACCAACCGCGCCGCCATGGAGGGCGTGGTCTTCGACATCGATCGCCGCGAGAACGGCAGCCCGGTGGGCGTGCAGCGCAACGTGATCTTCCCGTTCGGTGGCAACCCGAGGATTCAGCGATGATGGGTCTCGTGAGGAAGCACGGCCGCTCCGGTCGAAAGCGCGGCGCCTCCAGGCGCGAGCGCGGCTACACGCTCATCGAGGTCATGATGGCCATCGGCGTCCTCACCGCCGGCGCGGTCGGGATCATGTCGCTCCAGTCCGCGTCCACGCGCGGCAACATGGAGGCGCGGCAGATGAGCACGGGCGCGGTGCTCGCGCAGCGCTGGGTCGAGCGACTGCGACGCGATGGGCTCAACTGGACCCAGAGCAACAACACCGTCTCGGCGCTGCTCCTGGCCCGCACGACGTGGCTGCGCACGACGCCGGATCCGGGCGCGCCGGTCGGGTGGATGGTGCCGGCCGATGTGCCCGCGACGGGCGAGACGGCGAACTTCGACTTCTACGGCAACGACACCGCCGACGGGGCGGAGATGCGGTACTGCACGAACATCCGGCTCGAGTGGCTCTACCCGGGCCGCGCGCTCCGCGCGGACGTGCGGGTGTGGTGGACGCGGGTGTCGTACGGCGGCGCCAACGATCCCACGCGCGCGCAGCTCGCGCGGTGCGCCGCCGGCGTCGATCCGAACACGCTCACCGGCGACTTCCGGACGCGCGCGGCCTACGCGTCGACCGTCATCCGCTACACGCCCATGCCGTCCAACTGAAGCCATGAACCGCCCCACCACAGATCGAGCTCGCTCCCGTCGCGCCGGCTTCACGCTGATCGAGATGATGGTCGCGCTCGCGGCCGGCGGGCTGGTCATCGCCGCGGTGTTCACGCTCGGCGGGGCCAGCGCGCGGCACTTCCAGGAGCAGCAGCGGGTCGGCGTCACGCAGCGCTCGGTCCGCATGGCCATGGAGCGGCTGCGCCGTGACATCGCGCGCGCCGGCTACATGCACGTGCCGTCCACCAACTCGCCCTTCGTGCGCACCTGCCCCGTGCCCGTCGCGCCCGGCAACCTGCCGGCGGTGGCCTTCACCGACGACGACCCCACGGGCAACGGGGCGCTCCTCAATCGCGGGGTGAACCGGGTGAGCGCGGACCGGCTGCGGCTCACCGGCAACTACGTGACCGACGACGCCTACCTGGTGCGCACGGTCAACGCGAACGGCTCGGCGGTGTTCCTGCAGACGGACTGGCTCGCGTTCCAGCGGGCGTTCACGTCGGACGACGGGACGGGCTCGCGCCGCGTCGACACGGCGCGCTTCCAGGAGGTGTTCGCGGCCGGCCGCATGCTCCACATCGAGACGCGGACCGGGACGCACTTCTTCGTCACCATCACCAGCGCCACGCTCAACGGCCTCGGCAACATGGCGCAGGTCAACATCAACCCCGCGCTCGGCGTCGACAACCCGTGCCTCGAGGGGCTCGGCCGCGGCGCGCTGGTCAGCCCGGTGACGACGGTCGAGTACGGCATCGTGCCCGCCGCGGGCGTGCTCGTGCCGAACAACCAGAACGTGACCGGCGCCAACACGGTGCTGCAGCGCCAGGAGCTGGACCCGGCGACGCTCGCGCCGATCCCGGGGACGCAGCGCGCGGTGCTCGAGTGGGCGGTCGACTTCAACCTCGACTTCGTCCTCGACACGAACCCGACGCCCGGCAACCCGCCGAACCTGGTGCAGCGGACGGGCACGGTCGCGGCGCCGACGGTGGCGGGCCAGCCGTGGCAGGTCCGGAGCATCATCGCGTCGCTCGCGGCCCGCACGCCCGAGCAGGATCGTCGCTTCCCGTGGCCGACGTCGTGGGGCGCCGCGCGCCCCGTCGGTCAGCCGCTCAATCGGTTCCGCGTCTTCACGGACCGCCAGGGCGCGGCGCGCGTCCGACAGCTCACGACCGAAGTTCAGATGCCCAACCTGGTTCCCCGCCGATGAGTTCCCCGCCGATGAATGGTAGTCCCACGATGTCCCGACGAGTTCGACCGCCCGTTCGCGAGACGAAGCAGCAGCGCGCGCGCCGTGAAGGTGCGGCGATGCTGGTGGTGCTGCTCGTCCTCTTGATGACCACGGCGACGGCGACGTTCGCGATCCACTCGACGGTGATGGAGCTGCGCTCGGCGGGCTATCAGCGCCAGGCGCTCCAGACGAGCTACCTCGCGGAGGGCGGCACCTACGCGGCGCTCGCCTACATCGACGTGATGGGGCCGCAGGCGGCGTTCGTGCAGTACTCGCGCACGCAGGTCGCCTCGAGCGTGGCGGTGGCGCCCGGCAGCGCGAGCCTCGGGCGCACCACCAACGTGCTCCGCGTGGAGATGGACGACTTCGTGGGCTCGGCCGGCGTCTCGGCGCCGCCCCTCGAGCGCGACATCGCGCGCCAGCCCTCGCTCGGACCGCACGGCGCGGCGGTGCCGACCTTCACCGTCGACGGGACCGACCTCTACCGGTCGTACCGACAGGTCGCGGGGCGAGACGGGACGGGGCGCAACCCGATGACGTACGTGCGCCTGAACTTGACGTCGCGAGGGCGGATGGCGCCGCCCGGCGATTACGTGGCCAGCGGCGATCCGCGCAGCTGGCACGAGAGCTCGGCGAACGCTCGGGCCTACACCGAGATGGGGCCGTTCGCGGGGGGAATGTGAAATGGGAGGCAACATGAACAAGGCGCTGCTTTTTGCGCTCGCGGGGCTGCTCGCCGGCCTACTCGTGGGGCCGCTCGCGTCGAGCCGCGCGTCCGCCCAGGACGTCAGCGATCCGGACATCCGGAACGTGCGTCCGGTGGTGATGCTCCTCGTGGACACCTCCGGCTCGATGGAGCGCATGTCGGGCGGCAGCGACGCGCGCCTGCCCATGTGCGCAGGCTCTCCGGCGGGGCGCAACGAGCGCAACCGCTGGTCGCAGATGGTGGAGGCGCTGACCGGCACGTGGTCCGACGCCGACTACTACTGCGACGCGGTCCCGCGCAACACGGCCTCCTTCTCGGGCGCGCCCGACTACAACTACTACCTGCCGTACCACCGCCCCCCGCTGCTCACCCCGCAGAACACGGACGGCATCCTCGACGTCTACCGCGACCGCATCAAGTTCGGCCTGATGACGTTCGACGCGACGTACACGTTCAGCGACTCGCACCCGCTGCTCGTGCCGCGGACGACCTTCATGTCCCGCATCGTCGACAACGGCTTCGCGCGCGGCGGCTACTCCTACGGCAACCCGCAGCCGCTGACCTACCCGGGCTGCCGCACCACGTTCATGGTCGACAGCGGCGCGCGCAACGACCGGGCGCCCGCGGGTCGGCTGATCTCGGTGGGGACCGACGCGACCGATCCGGCCCTCATCAACCAGATGATCCAGACGCAGCTGCGCGACGTCCGGCCCTTCGGCGGGACGCCGACCGCGTCGCTGCTCGACGACTTCCGCTACTACGTGGACAACCACCCGGACGTCACGGCGGCCGACCCGTTCTCCGCCTGCCGCCCGCGCTTCGCGCTGCTGCTGACGGACGGTCAGCCCGACGAGGACTTCCGCGACAGCCGCTTCAACTGCGCGGCCAGCGGGGGCTGCCCGTACGATCTCTCGCGCGAGATCGCGAGCGACCTCTGCCGCTACTCGAGCTCGTCCGGGGAGTGCACGGGCGACGTGGACGGCGTCTTCGTGGTCGCGTTCGACGTGAGCGACCCGGCGGCGCTGGCGGAGCTCGACGACGTCGCCGACATGGGCGGCACGGGCGCCGCGCTGCGCGCGTCCAACCGCGCGGAGCTGGTCCGGCGCATCGCCGACGTGCTCGACCGCGCGGCCCCGGGCAACACCACGCGCAGCACGCCGGCGTTCGTCACCGGGGGCAGCACGTTCTCCGGCTCGGGCGTCCCGGCGCAGTACCAGTTCAACGCGGGCTTCCGGGTCGGCGACTCGGACACGCCCTGGACGGGCGTGCTCGAGCGGACGGCGTTCGTGTGCAACGCGAGCCTGTCGCCGGAGCCGGAGCCGCCCGCGTCCCGCGTGCGCTTCGACGAGGAGCTGAACACCCGCGCGACGCCGCGCCGGCTGCTCACGGTGGTGACGCCCGATCCCAGCGACATCAACGGCAACCTCGTCGGCACCGACGCCAGCGCGGTGCCGCTCGGCGCGACCTCCCTCGCCGGCACGGTGCGTGACCAGACCCTGCGCGACTTCGACGCCAGCATCGCGCCCGAGTACTTCGGGATCGCGACGGGCTCGCCGAGCTCGCGCCGCACGCGCCGCGACCAGATCGTCAGCTGGATCCACGGCACGACGGACGACCGCCGGGACGCGCGCATGGGCGACATCTACCACTCCTCGCCGGTGGCGGTGGGCCCGCCCCGCGTCGACATCGCGGACGAGTCCTACAACCTGTTCCGCCGCCGTGAAGAGGTCGCGAACCGCCCGACCGTCGTGTACGTCGGCACCAACGACGGCATCCTCCACGCCTTCGTCGCGGAGGACTTCACCGACCCGTCGACCGGCACCTTCTACCCCGCGGGCTTCGAGCTCTGGGGCTTCGTGCCGCCCATCCTCCTCGACCAGCTCGAGTCGGCGACGACGTCGCACCAGGTGATGCTCGACGGCACGCCGGTCATCAAGGACATCTTCTACCAGCGTCAGCCGAGCGACGCGCCGAACGGCGACATCTACCACACGGTCCTCGTGATGGGCTTCCGCGCCGGCGCGCCGGGCTACTTCGCGATGGACATCACCGACCCGACGGATCCGCAGTTCCTGTGGCAGTTCGTCGGCGAGCCGGAGTCGCGCGGCCGAGGCCGATCGACCACGCCGATGGGGCTCTCCTACGGCACGCCGGCCATCGGGCAGGTGCTCGTGGACGTCGGCGGCACGCTCCAGGAGCGCGCGGTGGCGCTCTTGCCGGGAGGCGCCGGCTCGGTGGACGAGGATCGCGCGCGGACCTCCGGTCCGGTCGGTTGCCCGGCCCAGGGCGTCGGCACGCCGCCCGTGACGCGCGGCACGACCAACGCGCGCTCGCGTCAGCGCTGCTGGACGAACACGGGCCGGATCCTCACGTGGGTCGACATGGTGACCGGCGAGATCATCCAGAGCTTCGACGAGCGCACGTTCAACGCGCCGCTCACCGGTGGCGTGGCGCTCTTCCCGGGCGACGTCGGCACGACGGCGGAGCGCGCGGTGCTCACCGACGCGGACGGCGTGATGTGGACGGTCGACTTCAGCGCGCGGCGGCCGGCGGACTGGGAGGTCCGGGCGTTCCACGACGTGTTCTGGGACGAGCCGGCGACGGTGGGCCAGCCGGCCTACTACCCGCCGATCATCTCGACCGATCAGGAGGGCAACCTCGTGGTCATCCAGTCGACGGGTGACATCGACCGGCTCGACGGACCGCTGCTCAACCGCGTGGTGTCGCTCACCGAGACGCGCACGTTCTCGGCCAGCGGCGACCCGACCTACGAGACGAGCCTGAACTGGGAGATCCGGCTGCGTCCGGGCGAGCAGGTCACGGGGCCGCTCGAACTGTTCGAGAGCAGCGTCTACTTCGCGAGCTTCGAGACGGGGGTCACGGCGGCCGACGCGTGCGAGCTCGGACAGAGCCGGATCTGGGCCGTGGACTTCCTGAACGACGGCGGCCGACCGCCGACGGGCTACCTCGACCCGACGAGCCGCTTCCCGGAGCCGCGCTTCGAGAGCACGCCGGGCACCGGGGTGTTCGACGAGCACTTCCGCGGCCCGTTCGAGGACCGCCTCGTGCTCGGCGTGGGCGTGACGCAGCGCCCGACCTGCGTGCAGGGCGCGGAGGAGTTCGACCCCTACATCGGCACCCGCTACCGCGTGAACAACGTCGGCGGCGGCACCTTCCAGCTCACCGCGCAGGTGAGCGGCGGGCCGGCGAGCCCGGGCGAGGGCGCCATCAGCACGGTCACCGAGCAGCTGCGCGCGCCGCAGTCCTTCACGGTGGTCAGCGGTTTCGCGGGCCAGGTCGAGAACTGAGGTAGCATCCGGCGCATGCGCTGGTTGCCGCTGCTGCTGCTGATCGGGGCGGCGGGGTGCTCGGAAGAGGCCCCGCCGAGCGTGGAGGGGGTGGGACGAGAGATCGTCATGCCGCCGCCGCGCGAGATCGTGCAGCACTCGATCTACGACGCGGACGGAGTCCCGCGCGAGTCGGAGGAGCGCGTGGCGGGCCTGACCCTGCCGCTCGGGCTCGAGCGGGTCGAGAACGGGGTCGAGCGTCGCCACCTCTTCCGCTCGGAGGTCTCGACGGACGCGCTGCTCCGCTACTTCGGGCCGCGGCTCACGACGGTGCGGATCGATCGCGAAGGCGAGCGCGTCACCTATCGCGAGGCCGTGCCGCGAGAGGTGCGCGGCGGCGTGGTGAAGCTCGACGTGACCATCCAGCCTTCGTCACAGCGAGGCACCCGGGCGCGGCTGGAGATCTACGAGATCCCGCCGCCGCCGCCCGAGGGGGTCGTGGTGTCCGAGGAGGAGATCCGTCGGCACCTCGACGGGCTGCGCGAGCATCGTGAATGAGGCGCTGGCTCGCGATCGCCTTGTTGCTCTCGTGTTGCGGTGACGAGGACGACACGCCTCCACCGCCGTCGCCGTCGCCGACCGCGCCCGTCGAGGTCGCCGCGGCGAGCGGGCTGACGGGCGCGTACGAGCTGGTGTGGATGGAGGAGCCCGGGCAGCCGCGCGCGGAGATGCCGGGCGCGCTCATCTCGACCTTGCCGGGCTGCATGTGGGCGCGCTGGGGCTGGGAGTTCGGCGAGGCGGGCGCGCTGACGGTGTCGAACCAGATGCTGTGTCGCGCGCCGACCGATCTCGGCGGAGGCTACGGCGGGTGTCGCGCCGCGTTCGAGACCGCGGTGGGCTGGACGGGCCAAGGCTTCTCGCTCCCGGTGCCCGTGCGCGCATCGAGTCGCTTCGAGAACCTGCGGCGCAACCGAGGCGGGTTCGACACGACGACGGTCCGCTGCAACGTGAGCATCGGCGCGATGACGGCCGCGCTGGTCGACCCGATCGCCGGGGCCTCGCCGGACCGGCCGGCCGAGGTGACGCTGCAGCTCCAGGACGGCGGGCGCATGCGGCTGCGCGCGGTGGATGCGGTGGAGCCGGATCATGCGGCGCTGATCGCTCAGATCGAGGCGCGCTGAGCTCCTGGCGCGCGGTATGGGGCTGCCGGCGCCCCGAAGGGCAAGGTAAGCAGGCTGCTTCAGCCGGCTGCTATAGCGCGCCGCGCATGCGGAGGACCTTGTCGAACTCGGCCCTCGCGGCGCCGGACTCGGCGGCGGCCGCGCGCTGCAGGAGCGGGACGACCTCGCTGTGGTCGGCGCGCACGAGGAGCTCTCGCGCGAGGTCGCGCTCGGTGCGGTCGCCGTGGCGCAGGACGTCGATGAGCAGCTCCGCCGCCTCGACGCTGGGGATCTTGCCGATGCTGGCGAGCGCGGCGCGACGCACCTCGGGGTCGCTCGCCTCGCGGTAGATCCGGCTGAGCGGATCGAACGCATGCCCGAAGTGGAGCGCGCTGACCGCGGCGAGCGCCTCGCGCCGCACCGCCTTGTCGTCGTCGGCGAGGCCCTGGATGACCAGGATGAAGGAGCGCTTGAAGAAGAGCTGCCGGACCGCCTTCATGACCGCGGCGCGCACGCTCGGCGACTCGTGCCGGTACATGTGCTCGAGGGGCGCGAGGGCCGCGTAGATCTCCACGCGCCCGAGGTAGGCGGCGAGGTACTCGAGGGTCTGTTCGGAGGGGTGCGGCTCGCCGCTGCCGAGCTGGGCGAGGCGGCAGAGGAGCGCGCGTCGCCGCGTGAAGTCGGGCCACTTCGTGTCGTGCACCACCTCGGCCATCGTCTCGGCCGGGTCGCCGTCCTGCTCCCACTCGATCACGTCGAGGCGCCAGATCTCGGGGTAGGCCGTGTCCATGCGCAGGTAGTCGGGGAAGCTCGCCATCGCGGTGTGGTCGTCGCGCATCTCGGAGAGGCGATGCTGGAGGCGTCGGTAGCGTGCCTTGCGCTTGTCGGACAGGGGCAGCTCGGCGAGGCGGCCGTAGATGTCACGGACATGCGAGTAGAGGCCTAGCTCGTTGAAGGCGTCGATGGCGGCCGCGTAGGCGTTCTCGGCCAGCTCCGCCGTGCCGCCCTCGGCGAGCGCGCGCTGGGCGGCGCGGACGTGCGTGTCGGCGCTGCGCTTCTGGTAGTGGCGCGCGTAGGGCATGCTCTGGCGGCGCGCGTAGTCGGCCGCCTCGCGGAACAGGGTGGCCGCGGCGTGCAGCTCTCCGCGTTCGAGCGCGAGCTCCTGGAAGTCCTCGTAGTATTGCAAGACGTAATACTTGAGGTTGTCCTCGCGCAGGATGCGGATGCAGTTCAGGTAGCCCTCGGCGAGGTTCTCGAACGAGCCTCGCTTCCCGATGGTCATGATGATCTGGTAGCAGTCGAAGGCGCGCTCTCGCATGCCCTGGGTCTCGAAGCCGTCCGCCGCGGCCTCGAGCAGGTGCATCGATTGGATGACGTGGCGCCTCGAGGCGGCCTTGTCGGAGAGCTTGGCGCAGGCCATCGCGAGGTTGAATCGCACGAGACCTTGCGTGTAGGGGTGGTCCCGCAGGCGCGCGTCGTCGGCGAGCTGCTCCCAGAGCACGCGGGCGGAGCGGAAGTTGCCGGCGTCCTCGAGCTGGATGGCCGCGTGCCCGAGCCAGCCGGCCTCCTCGAAGTGACGCGCGGCGCGGTCGTGGTCGCCGGCGTGCTGGGCGCAGCGCGCGAGGTCGAGGGGCTGGCCGCTGGAGAGGCGCTGCGCGTCGGCGACCTGGCCGAGGAAGAGCGCGATGGTGGCGGCGGCGCGCGAGCGGTTCAGCTGGAGGTAGGCGTCCGCCATCATGCGCAGGTAGCTCGCGAGCTCCTCGTCGATGACGTGGCTGCGGTCGACCAGGGACCACAGGAACTGCAGCGCCTCGCCGGGCTTGCCGGCCTGGAGCGCGCGGGACGCCTTGCGGTATGCGTCGCGCTTGTCGAGCGTGACCATCGCTACTCCGCCGCCTCGTCGTCGGGCGCGCCGGGGATCACCGAGTCACGCCGCCGCCGCTCGTCGGGCAGCAGGCTCTGGCGGTCTTCGCCCGCGGCGTCGTCGATGATGTCCATCGCGCGTCGGTTGCGCGCCTCTCGCTGGTCGAGCGAGGCCTCGTCGACGATCTGCACCGTGTGGAGGCGCGGCAGGTACTCGAGATCGAGCTCTCCCTGCGAGGGGAGCATGAAGATGCCGTAGAGCTGCGCGATGCCGCGGAGGCGCTCGATGGTGTCCATCGGCACGTGGCACTCGGCGTGGGTGAGGATGTAGAGGATGGGCGTCTTGCGCTCGCGCTTGACGAGCCGGGTCAGGTCGTTGGCGAGCAGGCCGAAGACCTTGGCGTAGTTGCGCCCGTGCTCGCCCTTGAAGCACAGCACGTAGGGGACGTTGATGCCTGCGTCCTGTGCGCGGCGACGGCTGCGGGCGTGCTGCGGCTCGTAGAGGCGGGAGTCGAAGAAGCGGAAGTAGACGTCCTCGCCGCGGAGGCTGAGCTTCTTGATGAGGGTGAGCGCCAGCCCACGCGCGAAGACCGAGCGCTGGCCGCGCATCGAGGCGCTCGCGTCGCAGACGATGTAGTGGAGGCGGCGCTCCTCCTCGTGCTGCTTCTCGCGCGAGTAGTAGAAGACCTCGTTCTCCATGAAGCGCTGGTCGAAGAGATCCTCGTCGAACGCGAGCTCCGTCAGCATCAGGGAGTCGAGCGTGCCGCGTCGCGCCAGCCCCGCGTAGCCGTCGACGCTGAAGGTCTGCTGGCCGCTGGCGCGCTTGGTCTCGAGCACGCTGGGAAGGAGATCGAGGCTGAAGTTGACGACGTCGTTCGCGTCGGGGCTCTGGAAGACGTTGAGGAGGTCGAGCATGCCCAGCGCGCTCGCGGCGCTCGCCTCGGCGCCGAACATGCCGAGGAGGCGCAGGGTGTCGAGGTCGATCTGCTCGACGCTGGTGATCAGGCGGAGGCGCTCGGTGGCGAGGTGGCCGATGAACTTCGCGTCGGCGGCGCGATCGTGCGCGGTGAAGAGGTTGGGCAGCTGCGCGTCGAGGTCGCGGTAGATCTCCGGGTCGAGGGGCAGGGGCACGCCGACGGGGCGACGCCCTGGGCCGAGGTGCCGCTCGTAGATGGGGCCGAGGATCTTCAGCAGCAGCACGCTGATCAGATCGTCGCCGAGCCGCCAGCCGCGGCTCTTCTCCATCACCTCGCTCTCGGCGATCTCCTTGATGGTGTCGACCCAGAGCTCGTGCGCGCGCCGGGTCTCGGCGGGCATGGGGATGCGCTCGAACCCGCGGCGCGCGCCGATCGGCGCCGCGCCCCCGTCCTGCGTCGCGAGCGCGCCGATGTCGTGCACGGCCCAGAACGGCACCGCGAGCCCCACCTTGGCCAGCGCGTTCCGCCAGTGCGCGGCCCGCAGCACCGCCATGGGGTTGTCCATCTGGACGCAGCTCAGCGCCAGGCCCCCGACATCTCGGCCCTGCGCGGTCTGCGCGAGCTGCGGCGTCACCGGCATCCGACTGTCTCAGCCTGGGGAGGAGGGGACGGTGTTTACTTGTTGACTTGTGGTGCGCAAAACTTTCTGACCGTGATTGGGGATGGGGTCTGGAGCCCCCCAAGAAGTCAACAAGTAAACACCGTCCCTGGGTCCTGGGGTGGGGAGGGTCACTGGGAGAACTTGCCGGACTGGAAGACGTGGCCGAGGAGCTGGTCGACGCGGGCGATGGCCTCCTGGGCGGGCTGGGTGCCGATGGCCTGGAGGGCGGCCTTGATCTCGTTCAGGGCCTTGAGCTGGCTGAAGAGCTGGATGTCGCTCAGGGGGCGATCTCCAGTCAGCAGCTCGCGGATGCGGTTGATCTCCGCGATGAGCGCGTCCATGCCGACGTCGGCGGCGCCGAAGCGTCGCGCCTCGGGGTGGTCCCGGTAGTGCGCCTCGAGGACCGGGCCGACGATGCCGTCGAGGATCTCCGCCTGGTCGAGGTTGTTCCAGATGTGGCGGAGGATGAAGAAGTCGCTCGCGTCCGGGGCGGCGCGGCCGTCGAGCATGGCGCTCGCCGCGAAGAGCTTGAGCAGCTTGATCGCCCGACGGTCGGACATGGAGACGCCCTCGGCGCGGATCTGGAAGACCAGGCCCTTGTAGGTGCTGAGGAAGTCCTCCGGGAAGTTCCGCATGCGCTGGGCGAAGACGACCTGGAGGTCGTGCAGCGACTGCGCGGTCAAGAGCGGCTCCATGCGATCGTAGGTGCCGCTGAGCTTGTTGACCTCGTGGGTCAGGCCGCGCTGGAGCAGGTCCTGGAAGTGGTAGCTGTCCAGGTTCTCGCTCCGCACCCGCAGCAGGAAGCGGTCGAACACCGCCATCAGGTCTTCGTCGTTGGGGACCTCGTTGGAGGCGCCGAACGCGCTGATGAGCGGGGTCTTGTGCACCGTGCCGCCGACCGTGTAGACGCGCTCGTTCAGCACGCTCAGGAGCGAGTTCAGGATGGCGCTGTTCGCCTTGAAGACCTCGTCCAGGAAGACGATCTCGGACTGCGGCAGCATGCCGTCCATGCGGCGCTGGTAGTTGCCCGTGCGGAAGGCCTGGATGTCGATCGGGCCGAAGATCTCGTTCGGCTCGGTGAAGCGCGTGAGCAGGTACTCGAAGTACGTCGCGTCGACGAGCTTCGCGAAGAGGCGGATGAGCGCGCTCTTGGCCGTGCCGGGCGGTCCGATGAGCACCATGTGCTCGCCCGCGATGGCCGCGACGAGCATGAGCCGCACCGCCTCGCTCTTTCCGAGGAAGGTGGACTCGAGGGTGCGCGCGACCTGTTGGAGGCGCGGGATGGTAGCCGAAGCAGGGGCGGTCACGGTCGAACCTCCGGGAGGGGAGCGGAGCTGCGCGGCGCAGGCCGCTGGCAGCGTCGAACGAGCGGGGCGACCTCGTCGAGGACACCGGGGGGCAGAGCCGAGGCGAGCCGGGCGCAGCGCTCTTGCACCACGCCGCGGTCGTCGTCGTCGAACGCGCGGACCTCGTCGAGCATGGTCTCGTCGTCGAAGAACGCGGGGAGCACCGCGGCGTAGCGCGCCACGTCGCGGTCGGAGAGGTCGAGGTGGTCGGGCAGGCCGGGGCCCGGCACGTCGAGGGTCGCGGTCATCTGCGACTCGAAGCAGAGCGCGAGCGCGTAATACAGGTGCGCGGGCGGAGCGTGCTGCAGGATCGGATCGCCCAGCGCGCGGCCCAGCCGCGGGGCGGCCTTCCACTCGCCGCGGGCCACGATCTCTCTCGCGACGCCGCCGCGGATCGCGTCGTCGCTCAGGACGGCGAGCGTGGCGAGCCCGAAGCGGAAGCGCTCGCACAGGTCGAGCCGCAGCAGCTCCGTCACGGGGCTGCGCGAGAGCAGCTGCCGGAGCTGCGACAGCGTCGCGAGCCCCGCCTCCGCGTCGACCTTCGCCCAGAGCGCCTCGACGTCGATGAGGTTCTCTTGCTTGCGAAAGTCGCCCATCACCGGGCGCGTCAACAGGCCGCTGTTCGTCGGCCGCCCGATGAAGCGGTAGGTGTAGGCCCAGCTCTTGGCCACCACGTCCTTGCGCCGCAGCGCGGGCAGCGGGTCGAGCAGCGCGTGACGGGCGAGCGCGTCGGCGCGCGTGTTGGGCGGGGCCACGGCCTCGATGATCTCCGCCACCCAGTCTCCGATCCGCTCGCGGTGTCCGCGCGCGAACAGCCGATCGAGCTTGGGGTCGGTGATGAGCACGAGGTCGTAGCTCGCCATCGCGAGCAGGATCAGGTCGCGGTCCGGCCAGGGCACGTTGCGGATCGGCGCGAGCGACGAGGCGTGCCGATGCAGCTGGTCGTAGATATCGTGGTCGGCGAGCGAGTCGGTCGACGTCGCGTGCTCGAAGTAGGTGATGGCGCCGGGCGCGAGCGGCCGGTCGACGGTGACCATGCCGCCCGTCACGAGCGGCGCGACGAAGCCGATCACGAGTGCGTCGAACTGGCGCTGGAGCTTGTCGCCGTCGCTCACGGCTCTTCGTCCTCGCCGTCGCCCGAGCCCACCGGCAGGTCCTTGCCGGGCACGCCCCAGAGCGGGAAGCGCCGCGCGTCGCCGTACTGCATGAGCGGCAGCGGCGGGTCGAGCTGCGCGGGCGCGTCGGCCGAGATCGTGTGCGCGGCCACGTCCCGGAGGACCTGGCGCGACACGGGCCCGAAGGCGCCCGCGGCCACCACGCGCGGCGTGCCGGGCGGCTCGAAGAAGACGTGCCCGCCCTGTCGATCGGCGACGAGGTCGTTCAGCACCTGCGGCGCCACCGCGGGCACGAGGGTCATGCCGCTCGGCACGTAGATGCGCTCGGCGACCTCGGAGTAGAAGACCCCGAGCGGCACGCCCTCGATCCCGCCCGAGTCGAGCAGGTAGATGCGGTCCTCGGCGATCGCCATGCGCAGGGTCGAGAGCGTGCGCGGCGGCAGCGCGTAGAGCATGCGCGCCAGCCACTCTCGCTGCGACAGGGGGACCACCGCCGCGACGACCGCGCGCCACGGCGCCATCGTCGTGTCGAGCTTGAGCGGCAGCTCGAAGGTCAGGTCGCCGCCGCCCGCTTCACCCTTGGACACCGCGCGCGCCTTCTCGAGGTGCAGCTCGTTGCGCACCAGCGAGCGCACCGGGGCGAAGGGCGGCGCGGGATCGACGATGAGCACGTTGCCGTCCCCGCGGAAGAGGGTGAGCGCCTCGTCCTCGAAGATGCTCTGACAGCTCTCGAGCGCGATGGGGTGTCGGAAGCCGAGCTCCACCGCGAAGCTCGGGCCGATCGGCTCGAAGACGTTCACCCCCGGCAGGGCGCTCATCAGCTCGACGATGCGCGGCGGCGTGTCGGTGACGTCGAAGACGTAGAGGCGCTTGGTCGCGTCGTCGAAGGCGGACTCGCTCGGCCACTCCGCGAAGGCGGCGCGCGCCTGGACCTGCCAGCGGAAGAGGTAGCCGACGAGCGCGCCGCCGATGCCGACCTCGGCCGTGACGAAGAGGCGCGAGGGCGCGGCGTGTCGCTCGGACGGAGGCACCCGCACCGGCTCGAGCTTCATCACCAGATCGCGGAAGCCGATCTCCCGCTCGAAGGCGTAGGGCTGACGGAAGCTGTCGTGATACAGCACGACGTCCGCGCGCTCGTCGAGCAGCTCCTCCACGTCGTAGCCGAGCGGTGAAGCCGGGTCGCGGTACTTGACGAAGTGGCGCGAGGTCCCCGTGAAGACCAGCCCGCCCGCGAGCTTGGCCACCGACGCGATGCGGTCCATCCGGTAGGACGACTCGGCCGCGCAGCTCAGCAAGATCTCGCGCGTCTTGAGCGGCGTGACGACCCGGCGCAGGTCCAGGCTCGGCAGGAGCTCGTCCAGCGAGCCCTCCTCGCCATACGCCCGCAGGAACGCGACCAGCCGGTCGAGGCTCGGGAAGAGCACCGCGCCCTTCTGGCCCAGGACCACCCCTCGGGCGTCGGGCGTGACACCGGGTGTGCGGAAGCGGGTCTGGTGGAGCGCCGCGCGTTCGAGCACGCGCGCGAACGTAGCACAGTCCGACGCGCCTCGATGCCCGGAGAATCTACCCCCGATCGACCTGGGTGACGCGCCGCGCGAGCGACGTGAAGCCCCGCTCGAGCTCCTCCCCCGCCTCCTGCCCCTCGGGCACGCAGTCGGCCCGGGTGAGGAGGTCCTCGAGCGCGTCGGAGTGCGCCCCGGACGTTCGGAGCGCGGCGTTCAGCGCGCGGCGCAGGTCGAGTCGTCCCGCCAGGAAGAGATCACACACGAGACGCATCGCCGCGTCGGGCCGACCTTGAACGCAGGACAGCGCCTCGAGGAGCCGGAGTACCGCGACGTCGCCGAGCGGCGTCAGGGACGTCAGCTCGAGCAGCGGTCCTTCGACGCGCTCGACCTCCAGGATGCGTCGATCGACCCATTCCTGGATCCGATCGCGCCCGACGCGGCCCTCCTCGAAGTCGAGATACAGGAGATAGGCCTCTGGATCGGTCGACGCAGGCATCTCGGGAATCATATCGGTCCCATCTACCTGCGGGGCTCGGCGGAGACTCCTGACGGGACGCCGTCAGCAGGGGTGCCGCAGAGTGCGCGCACACACCGAGAGGGAGGAGAGACGATGAGCGCCAAGGAGATCGGACAGGACCTCGTGAAGCTTTGCCGCGAGGGCAAGAACCTCGAGTGCATCGAGAAGTACTACGCCCAGGACGTCGAGAGCGTGGAGGCGATGGCGCCCCCGGGCGGCGACCGCGTCACGAAGGGCATCGAGGGGGTCAAGGGCAAGAACCAGTGGTGGATGGAGAACCACGAGGTCCACTCCGCGAGCGTGGAGGGGCCGTACCCGCACGGGAAAGATCGCTTCGCGGTGCGCTTCGACTTCGACGTCACGTTCAAGCCGGAGAAGAAGCGGACCAAGATGGACGAGATCGCGGTCTTCCACGTGAAGGACGGGAAGATCGTCCGGGAAGAGTTCTTCTACGACATGTGACGCGTCCGGAGAGCGGCGCGGGGGCGTGGCCGAACGCCGTGTCCCCGCGCCGGGGGCCTCGAGAGCCGGGCGCTACGAAGGCGTCGAAAATCGGCTCCGTTCCGCCTATGCTGCGTCGCGATGGCAGCCGAGGTACTTCGATGAGCGCACTGAACGCGATCTCACAACCCGCGCGAGAGGTCCTGCTGGAGGCGCTGATGAGCGTCGCCTGGGCGGACCGGACGCTGGCCGAGGAGGAGCGCAAGGCGGCGCAGGCGGCGGCGATGAGCCTCGGGCTCGTGTTGCCTGGCGACAAGGACCTGGCGTCGCCCGATCGCACGCCCGTCCCGCCGGAGCAGCTGGCCGTGGACGCGCTCAACGCGCGCGACCGGGAGCTGGTCTTCCTCTGCGCGGCGTGGATGGCCTTCGCCGATCACGTCGAGGACCCGAGCGAGACGCAGATCCTCGACCGGCTGCAGCGCCGCTTCGAGATCGAGGAGGATCGCGTGCAGTGGCTCAAGGAGCGCGCGCACGAGCTGCGCGACAAGCAGACCCCGGACGCCTCGTGGTGGCGCGCCTTCGACGAGCTCGTGGTCGAGGCGGCCAAGTCGCTGCAGAACGACGCCCCGCGCTGAGCGCATGGCCGCTGTCGGAACAGGCGCGCTTCGACTCGCGCTCTCGTCGATGGTCTGGCTCGCCGCGGCGGCGCCCGCGTCCGCGCAGGAGCGCGCCGAGGCCACGGCGCCGGCGCCCGGCAGCCTCGAGGCGCGGCTCGAGGCGGTGCGCGAGCGCGTGCGCCGCGTGGAAGAGGCCCGCGGCGCGGCGGCCGCGGAGGACGCGCTCGATCACGCGCGTCGCGCGCTGACGGCGGCGCGGCGTGACGAGGGCGCGGCGTCCGAGCGCGCGCTCGCCATCGCCGACGCGGCGGTGACGCTGGCCGAGCGGCTCGCGGCGCGGGAGCGGGCGCGGAGCGCGCTGACGCAGGCGCGCGAGGACAAGGAGGCGGCGCTGCGCCGTCAGGTCGTGGCGCGCGAGGCGCTCGAGCACGCGCTCCGCGAGCGGGCCCGGCTGAGGGAGGCGCTCGAGAGCGCGGCGCCGCCCGCGCCGGAGCCGGAGACCGAAGAGTGATCCGCGCGGCGGCGCTCCTCGTGGCCCTGTGCCTGGTCGGCTGCGGCGGCGGCCCGCGCGTGAGCCAGCCGCTCCGCGATCGGCTCGGCGGTGACGAGAGCGCGGAGGCGCGCGAGCGGGCCCCGGAGCTGGCGCGACAGGTCGAGGCGGCGCTCGACGACGCCGACGAGGCGGCGGCGGGCGGAGACGACGCGGCGGCGGACGATCACCTGACGCGCGCCCGGCTGCTGCTCGAGGCGGCCCTGGCCGAGGCGGCCCGCATCGACGACGAGCGCGCCCGGCGCGAGGTCGAGGCCGAGGTGGCGCGCATCCGGGATCGCGCGCGGCGCGACGAGCGGGCGCGGGCGGAGCTCGAGCGGGAGGCCGCGCGCCTCGCCGCGTCTCGCTCGGCGCGAGAAGAGACGCTGGCGGCGCTCGCGCTGGCGGAAGAGGACGAGGCTCGAGGTGGGCGCCGCGCGCGGGTCTCGCTCGAGGAGACGGCCGACCTTCGGCGCGCGGCGGCGGCGCTCCGGGAGCGGGCCCGGCTCGTGCTCGGCGCGGCGATCGCGCTCGGCGCTCCCGAGGCGGCCACGTCGGAGGTCACGGCGGCGCTCCGCGCGTCCGAGGAGGCGCGCACCGATCCGCTCCTCGCGCTCCGGGAGGCCGACCGCGCCAACCACGAGGCGCTCGAGGCGCTCGGGGCGGCGCGCGCAGAGATGGATGGCCCGCCCGCAGGCGCGGCTTTGGCGCTCGCCGAGGCGGCCACCGCGGAGGGCTTCAGCCCGCTGGCGCTCCCCGAGGGGACGGGCGTGGAGGTCGAGGGGCTCTTCAGCGGGAGCGGCGTCTCGCGCGGCGCGTCGGCCCGCCTCGAGCGCGTGGCCGCCTTCGTCGCGGCGCACCCGCACGGGCCTGTTCAAGTGCAAGCGCAGGTGACGGCTGCGGGCAGCGCGGGGGAGCGCGTCGCGGCCCGTCGCGCGGAGGCCCTGCGGCGCGCGCTGGTGACGGCCGGGGTCTCCGCCGAGCGTCTGACGGCGCAGGCCATCCCGGCCGCGCTGCGCGGAGACGCGCCCCGCGAGGTCGCGCGCCTCGTGTTCGTCGCCTACTGATCTCTCACTCGATGCGCGCGCAGCGCTCGGCGCCGCGGATCGCCGCGGTGGAGAGCACGCCCTCGATCACCGCGTCGTACGCGTTCGAGGCGCACATCGAGCTGGGCATGGTGCGCACGCCGCGCTCGTCGAGGCCGCGCGCGACCTCGATCAGCCGCCGCGCCGGAGGGATTTCCCTCCCGCCGTCGGTGGTGCACGCCGCGACCACGCTGGGCGAGGGGCCCCCGGTCGTGCGCGGCGTCATGCGCGGATCCGAGAGGATCGCGTCGTAGTCGGGCCGCTCCGGCCGCATCCCGGGCGCGGGGGGCGCGGGCAGGAGATCCGCGGGCACGCCGCTGACGAGCGCGTAGATGAGATCATCGGCGCCGCGCAGCGAGAGCAAGCCGCTGACGTAGCGGTTGATGGAGTGCATCGCCTCGGGGTGCTCGACGCAGCGCGTGTTGATGTCGCCCGGATAGATGCTGCTCGACGGGTTGTAGAGCTCCGGATCCGCGGCCGAGCAGTCGTCCTCGTCGGTGACGTGCAAGATCACCAGCAGCGAGTCGTCGCGCAGGAGGCCTCGGTTGAAGCCGTCGCCGTGGCCGAGGGTCTCCCGGAAGAAGCGCAGGTGAGAGCCGGCGGGGGTCACCGCCTTCAGGCTCGCCTCGAGCTGCTGCTCGAAGCCGCATCCGCCCGTGCCCGCGCGCACCAGGCACGAGGTGTCCTCCACGAAGGCGTCGATCATGGGCAGATCGACCGAAGGCACGAAGCTCAGGAACGGGGGGAACGAGCGATCGCTGCACGCCGGGTCGCGGTCCGCGCCGGAGAACGTGCGCAACCGCGCGTCCTCGCCGAATTCGGGGAAGGCGCAGGTGGGCACGGTGAAGCCGCCCGTGCCGAGGTCGGGCGTGATGATCCCGACGTTGAGGTCCTCGATCGGCTCTCGCTCGGGCGTCCCGTCGCCGTCGATGTCGCCGGTCGCCAGGGCCCGCACGAAGCGCGGCAGCTGCGCGGCGAGGGTCTGCTGCTCGGTCTCCATGGAGTTGCTCGTGTCCATCACGACCAGCAGGTCGACCGCGGCGCACGCGCCGCACGCGTCCTGCCGCGACGGGTCGAGATCGTCGCAGTCGCCCTGCACGCTCGACCACGCGCCGTCGAAGCCCGTCTCTCCGCAGATCGGTGCCTCGAGCGGCGTGTCGCAGTCGAAGATGACGAGCGCGGAGTCGTCGCCCTCGCCGTCCATGTCGCAGTCCGGGTAGAAGGTCAGGTCCTCGAGCCCCTCGTCGGCCTCGAAGTCGCAGTCGTCGTCCTGGCCGTTGCACATCTCGGTCATGCCGGGCGCGACGGCCGCGTTCGTGTCGTCGCAGTCGGTGCCGCAGCGGATGTTGAGCCCGTCCGCGCTGACATTGCAGCAGTCGAGGTCGACCTTGCCGTCGCCGTCCTCGTCGGGTCCGAGCGTCATGGGGTTGCAGTCCTCGTCGACGCCGTCGACGTCGCAGACCTCGGCCTGGTCGGGGTTGACGTTCGGGTCCTCGTCGTCGCAGTCGCGGCCGCCACACGCGACGGAGAGGAAGCCGTCCATGTCGGCGTCCTCGGCCGTGCACTCGGGCGGAGGATCGGACTCGAAGAGCGACGAGCAGCCGCCGAGCAGTAGCAAACAGAGTAGCGGGGAGAGTCTTGCTGTCGCTGCGTTCATCACTGCCCGACCTCGCGGCGGCTGAAGGTGGCGCGGCTGGGGCGGCTGCCGCTCTCGGTGGTGGTCAGCGCGAGCACGATGGCCGCGATCGCCGCGACCCCCGCGCTCAGCCAGAGGATGTCCGCGGCCAGGTTGAGGTGGTTGCTCTCGTCGGCGAGCCCGAGGATGGGCTGCCCCATCATGCGCGCCGACTGGAAGCGCCCGTGCGCGTCGGCGGCGAAGCCCGTGGTGACGCCGGCCGCGGCGAAGATGGCGAGCGAGATCCCGCCGACGATCCAGGTGACGGGCTGGATCTGGAAGCTCGACGCGGGCTCGAGCTCGAGCGTCACCCAGAGCTGGTCGTCCTGCTCGATCTCCACCTGGCCGACGTAGGGGTTCATGCCGTCCGCGGTCACGCGCAGCTCGTGCGCTCCGACCGGGACCGAGGCGAGCACCTGCGGCGTGAAGCCGCTGTCGCGCCCGTCGAGCGTGACCAGCGCGCCGGTCACGTTCGCGGTCACCGTGACCTCGCCCGTCGGCCCGCTGAGGGTCGCGGTCGCCTCGGTCGTCGTGTCGGCGCGGACGACGACCGGCTCGCTCCAGCGCTCCTCACCCGCCGTGGCCACCACGCGGTAGGTGCCCGGCGGCATGGGCTCGTCCAGCGGCGTCTGTCCTTCGTGCGCGAGCTGGCCCTCCGCGTCGAACACCCGCACGTCCGCGCGGGCGGCCGCGTTCACCACGAGCCGGCCGAGGATCTGCTCGGGCGAGAGCGTGACCTGCCGCTCTCCGCCCAGCTCCACGTCGACGGTGGTCTCCGCGCGCCGGTAGCCGTCGCCCTCGATCCAGATGGTGTGCTCGCCGGCCGAGAGCGCGAGCACGCGCGGGGTCACGCCGTACTGACCGAGCTCGCGTCGGTCCACGTACACGTCGAGCCCCGGCGGGGTGCTGCGCACGTCCACCAGCGCCACACGCGGTCGCAGCTGGATCAGCGCGCGCTCCGAGGTCTGTCGCCGCGTCGGATCCTCGTCGTCCGACGCGAGGTACTCGGCGAAGTACATGTAGGCGTCGGCGTGTCGGCGCAGCTGCTGGAAGCAGAGCGCGATGTTGAAGACGATGTTCGGGTTCGGCGCGAGGCGCTGCTCGACCATGAACTCGCGCGCCGCGTCTTCGTAGCGGCCGGCGGCGTAGTGGCGCCGCGCCAGCTCGTCGTGGAACCGCGCCTCCGCCGCCGCGTCGGCCGACGCCACGGTGGGGAGCGAGAAGGAGAAGCAGACACAGAGGGCGAGCAGCGTGACGCGCATGGATCCTCAGCGGGGAGCGAGTGCGGGGGCGCCGACCGGGTCGACGCGGTGTCCAGACCGGCGGCGCGGCAGCGTCACCACGACCTCTTCGGGGCTCTCCTCGGTCACCGAGACCGTCTGCTCGACGTGCCCCCGGAGGCGCAGCGTGACCTCGAGCGACGCCACGTCGCCGGGGCGCGTCACGGCGAGCGGCGCCTCCCCGATCACCTCTCCATCGAGCACGACCTCGGCGCCCGCGGGCTCGCTGATCACCCGGTGCGTGACGTCCTGCGGCGGCGCCGGCTCGGGTGGGGTCTCGGGCGGAGGCTCGGGTGGGGTCTCGGGCGCGGTCTCGGGTGTCGGCTCGGGGGTGTTCGCCGCGATCGCCACCGGGGGCGGCGTGGGCGTCGGGCGCGTCGCGAGGTACAGGCCCGCGCCGATCCCGACGAGCAACAAGACGGCCACGGCGCTCAGAATCGGGACGAGCTTCGAGGCGGGCTTCTTCGCGAGCGGCGCGGGGACCGGCTCCGGCTCGGGCTCCGACGCGGGCGGCGGCGGCGCGCTCAGCTCGCCCGGCGCGATCGTGGGCCGATGCTGCGGGAACAGCTCCTCGAGCGTGGCCGGCAGCACCACGCCCGCCTCGTGGCACGCGGCGAAGAGCGCCCCGCCGAAGTCCTCCATCGACGCGTACCGGTCGGGCAGCTCCCGCGCGAGCGCCTTGTGCACGACCTGGGTGATGGCCGGGTGCAGCTCCGGCGCGCGGTCCGCGAGCGGGATGGGATCGAACGTGCAGATCTGGAGCAGGAGCGCCGGGACCGAGTCGGCCTGGAAGGCGCGGTCGCCGGTGAGGCACTCGTAGATCAGCACCCCCATCGACCAGATGTCGGTCGAGGGCCCCACGTTCTTGTGCCCCTGCGCCTGCTCGGGCGACATGTAGTGCGGCGTGCCCAGCAAGCCGCCGGTGCGCGTCTCGACGCTCGAGTCGCCTTCGGTGAGCTTCGCGATCCCGAAGTCGAGCACCTTCGGCGTGACCCGCCCGCGCAGATCCTTCGAGATGAAGATGTTGTCGGGCTTGAGATCGCGGTGGACGATGCCGTGCTCGTGCGCCGCGGCGAGCGCGTCCATCACGGGCATCAAGATGGGGAACAGCTCCTCGGGCGGGAGCTTGCCGCGCGCCTCGAGCAGCTCCGTCAGCGGCTGGCCGTCGAGCAGCTCGAGCACGAGGAAGGCCTCGCCGTCGTCGATCTGCATGTCGAGCACGTCGACCACGTTCGGGTGGTTGAGCGACGCGGCCGCCTTCGCCTCCTGGAAGAAGCGGCCGATGATCTCGGCCTCGGCCCCGTAGCTGGGCAGCAAGAGCTTCACCGCGACGCTGCGCCCGGTCAGCTCGTGCTTGCCCCCCATCACGAAGCCCATCCCACCCTGGCCGAGCACGGACTCGAGCCGATATCGGCCCGCCAGCACCTGGCCGATTCGCTCCTCCGGGGTCAGGATGGGCACAGCGCCTGGAAGCTAGCAGAATTATGGGCTGCGGCGGGGGGGAGCGGCTCGGCCGCGCGCGTGGGGGTTTCCCCCATGACATTCGCGTCGCGTGACGATGGCTCTACGGATTCGAGCCCACACGGTGTGGGGAACCACCCAACACCCTCGGGCGATCGAGCGGCTGGCGGGGGGTGGCACGGGCGCTGCTGCATGGAGGAGCCGGAGGTTGCTTCATGCGACATGCTTATTTTCTCACGATCCTCATCTGCCTCGCGCTGTCCGGCTGCGCCCAGCCCATGGGCACCGACTGCGCGGCCGATCCCGACGCGGCGGAGTGCCAGGGTGACTCGACCGTCGAAGGCCGGGTGACCGACGCGGACGGCGCGCAGACGCGCTCCTTCGGTGGCGAAGGCACGGTCAGCGCGGCGACGCGCGTGGAGGCCAGCGCGATCGCCTCGGACGGCTCGCTCGCGCTGCTCGCGGACGCGGAGCTCCAGGCCGACGGCAGCTACACGCTCGAGGTCCCCGCCTCGCGTGATCGACTCTTCCTGGCCGCGGTCGACGGCAGCGGCGAGGTGCTCGCGTCCGCCATCCTCGAGCGCTCGGCGCCCCCCGGGGAGCGCGCCGAAGCCACGCCGATGGACTCGGAGAGCTCGCTCGAGGCCGAGGTGCTCGTCCAGATGATCGCCGAGGGCACCGCCCCGGCGGAGGCGAACTACGCCGACCTGCGCGCACGGATCACGACCGAGATGGCGATCGCGGTGCGCATCGCGGAGGCGCGCGGCGAGGACACGTCCGTCGCGGTGCGCGCGATGGCCGAGGCGACGATGGCCGCGCAGCGCGCCGAGATCGAGGCCTACGCGAACATGGGCATCACGGTGACGCAGGCGGAGCTCTACCAGGCGGAGCTGAGCGCGTCGCAGTCGCTCTCGGCCGCGCTGCACGCCGGCTCGGACGGTGAGTCCGCCTACGCGGCGTTCCTCGCCGAGATCGAGGCCGCGGCGGAGAGCCAGGGCGCCGACGACGAGGGGCGGGCGCGCTCGGAGGGCTGCGCGAGCCTGGCCTTCCGCGCGACGATCGAGGCGCGCCTCTCGGCCGAGGCGGACGGTGCCATCGCCGAGTCGGCGCTGCTCTCCGCGGCCGCGCTCGAGGCGCGCGCGCAGGCGCAGGCCACCGAGGCCATCCTGACGGCGGGCGCCGCGGGCGGCGAGGTGATGTCGATGGGTCAGGACGCGGCGGCGGAGCTTCGCGCGGAGGTGCGCGGCTCGGCGAACGCGGCCGCGGCGGCGAGCGCCTACGCGGCCTTCGCGGCGAGCGTGCGTGGCGACGCGGACGTGAGCGGCTCGGTCCTCGGCAGCTACGTCGGGCTCGACCTGACCACGGAGGCCGCGGTCAGCGCCGCGGTGTCGGCGAGCGCCGAGGCGGCGGCGAGCCTCGACACCTCGCTCCAGGCGGCGATCGACGCGTCGCTCTCGGCGAGCGGCAGCATCGACACGAACGCGCTCGCGGCCGACATCGTCACCGCGTACTCGGTGTACTTCGACGCGGTCGAGGCCGGCACCACGGGCCTGGCGGCCGCGAGCGGCGAGGCGAACGCGAGCGTCGCGGCCTCGCTCCTGATCGTCGCGGACGGAAGCTTCCGTCTGGCGAGCTGAACCGTACTCCCTACCCACACACTGCTCCCACTTGCTCCCACTCGGCCCCGCCTCCTCGCCCGGAGGCGGGGCCGAACCTTTTCTCTCCCTTCGGGGTTGCTTCGGTGGCGCCAGTCTTAGACTGTGTCTAAGTCGCTGGAACCAAGCCCAGGAGAGTCCATGTCGAAAGATCCCGAGAGCGCAGGAAAGTGCCCCGTCATCCACGGCCCCCACGCGGCCGCTGGGGCGTCGGCGAACCGTCACTGGTGGCCGGACCAGCTGAACCTGAAGGTCCTCCAGCACGACCCGCCGCAGGCCGACCCGATGGGAGAGGGCTTCGACTACGCCGAGGCGTTCGGGAGCCTCGACCTCGAGGCGGTCAAGTCGGATCTCTTCGCGCTGATGACCGACTCCCAGGACTGGTGGCCGGCGGACTACGGCCACTACGGCCCGTTCTTCATCCGCATGGCGTGGCACAGCGCGGGCACCTACCGCATCGCCGACGGTCGCGGCGGCTCGTCCTCGGGCACCCTCCGCTTCGCGCCGCTCAACAGCTGGCCGGACAACGCCAACCTCGACAAGGCGCGCGCGCTGCTGTGGCCGATCAAGAAGAAGTACGGCCGCAAGATCTCGTGGGCCGACCTGATGATCCTCACCGGGAACTGCGCGCTCGAGTCGATGGGCCTGAAGACCTACGGCTTCGCGGGCGGGCGCGAGGACGTCTGGGAGCCCGAGGAGGACATCTACTGGGGCTCCGAGACCGAGTGGCTCGCGGACGAGCGCTACAGCGGTGACCGGGAGCTCGCGCAGCCGCTCGGCGCGGTGCAGATGGGGCTGATCTACGTCAACCCGGAGGGGCCGAACGCGGAGCCCGACCCGGTCGCCGCGGCGCGAGACATCCGCGAGACGTTCGGGCGCATGGCCATGAACGACGAGGAGACGGTCGCGCTGGTCGCGGGCGGTCACACCTTCGGCAAGAGCCACGGCGCGGGGCCCGACGGCGAGCACCTCGCGCGCGAGCCCGAGGGCGCCAACCTCGAGGACATGGGCTTCGGCTGGAAGAACGCGCTCGGCACGGGCTCCGGGACCGACACGATCACCAGCGGCCTCGAAGGCGCGTGGACCCCCGAGCCGACGAAGTGGGACAACGGCTACCTCGACATGCTCTTCGGCCACGAGTGGGAGAAGCACAAGGGGCCTGGCGGCAAGTGGCAGTGGAAGCCGACGGACCCCGCGGCGGCCCAGCTCGTGCCGGACGCGGCCGACCCGACCAAACGGCACCCCCCGATGATGCACACCACGGACCTCGCGCTGCGCTTCGACCCCGCCTACGCGAAGATCTCCAAGCGCTACCACGAGAACCCAGAGGAGCTCGCCGACGCCTTCGCCAAGGCCTGGTACAAGCTCACCCACCGCGACATGGGGCCGGTCTCCCGCTTCCTCGGCCCGCTCGTTCCGTCGGAGCCGCAGCTCTGGCAGGACCCGGTGCCGGAGCGCGACCACGAGCTGGTCGACGACGCGGACGTCGCGAAGCTGAAGGCCGACGTCCTCGGGGCGGGCCTCTCCATCCCGCAGCTGGTCCGCGCGGCGTGGGCCTCGGCCTCGACCTACCGCGGCACCGACAAGCGCGGAGGCGCCAACGGCGCGCGCGTCCGCCTGGCTCCGCAGAAGGACTGGAAGGCGAACGACCCGGCCGAGCTGGCGAAGGTGCTCGGCGCGCTGGAAGGTGTCAAGAAGAAGTTCGATGACGCACAGTCCGGTGGCAAGCGCATCTCGATGGCCGACCTGATCGTGCTCGGCGGCTGCGCCGCGGTGGAGAGCGCCGCCAAGAAGGCAGGGCACGACGTCACCGTCCCCTTCGCGCCGGGGCGCACCGACGCGACGGCCGAGCAGACCGACGCCGCCTCGTTCGCGGTCCTCGAGCCCAAGGCGGACGGGTTCCGGAATTACCTGGAGGCCGGAGATCCGCGGACACCGCAGGCGCGCCTGGTGGACCGGGCGCACATGCTGACCCTGACCGCGCCCGAGATGACGGTGCTGGTCGGCGGCCTGCGGGTCCTGAACGCGAACAGCGGCCAGGCTCAGCACGGGGTGCTCACGGACCGACCCGAGACGCTCAGCCAGGACTTCTTCGTGAACCTGCTCGACCGGGGCACGGAGTGGAAGCCGTCCGCCGACGAGGAGCACGTCTACGAGGGGCGCAACCGCAGGACCGGAGCCGAGTGGACGGGGACCGCGGTGGACCTGGTCTTCGGCTCCAACTCGCAGCTGCGCGCCCTCGCCGAGGTCTACGCCTGCGACGACGCAGAGGAGAAGTTCGTGCACGACTTCGTCGCGGCGTGGACGAAGGTCATGAACCTGGACCGCTTCGACCTGTCCTGACGGCCCAGAGCGGCCCCTCCACGCCCGTGGGGTGGGCCGCCATCGCGCTCCTCTCCGTCGAGGAAGGAGGGCCGCTCGCTCGCGCGTCGTTCCGGTGACGCCACGAGATCGCGAGCGAGAGGGCGAGGGAGCCGAAGCCGGCGAGCACGGCGAGGGCGCCCCACTGGCCCGACGTCTGCGGGAGCCAGCCCGTGATCACGGCCGCGTACAGCCCGAGCGCGGCCGCGGGCCAGCCGGCCCAGACCCGCCGCGTGTGCCAGACGAGCGCGACGCAGGCCGCCGCGAGCGCGACGCCGAGCAGGACGGAGTGCGGCGCGAGGCGCGCGTGAACGTTGCCGGCCAGGTAGACGCTCGCCAGCGCGCCCGAGAGGAGCCGCGCCTGCGCCGCCTTCGATCCGACGACCCAGATCACCCGCGCGGGCGGGGGTTGGATCGCGTCGCGGTAGGGCTCCTCCCGCGGCGGCGCGCCGGCCACGACCGTCGGGCTCCGCAGCGCGCGCGCCGCGAGGGTCATGGCGACGAGGAGCGCGACGACCCAGAGCTGACCGCGGTCGAACGCGGCCGCGCCGATCAGCGCCACGGCCGAGGTCGCCCAGACGCTCCACTCCTCCCGGAGGAGGCGCGTGCTCACGAGCGCGAGGGCGGCCACCGAGACGCCCGTGCCGAGCTGATGCTCGTAGGCCCAGTAGAGGGTGTGCGCGAAGAGGAGCGCGCCCCAGACGCGCCAGATCACCCAGACGGCGCGCCTGGCGCGGACGTCCGTGGCGCCGTGGACCGAGCGTCGGAGGTGCAGCGCCGCGGCGCCGATCGCGAAGACGAAGAGGCCGACGAGGGTCTCCGCCGCGCCGCGCCCGACCTCCCGCAGGACGTGGGGGAGCACCGCGAGGCCGAGCGCGCCGGCGAGCGGGAGGAAGAGCGCGCCGCGAGAGAGTCGGAGCCGAAGGGCCGCCGCGAGCGCGACGTGCTTCACGGCGAACAGGCCCACCCACACCACGCTCGCCAGCCAGCCGATCCAGCCGAGGTAGGCGGAGGTCTCGACGTGCATCGTCAGGTCGGCTTGATACACCGCGGCGAGGATCCCGAGCATGGCCGCGGCGCGGCGCATCCCGATGCGCACGAGGAACCACGCGCCGCCGATCAACGCCAGCGCGTAGAGCTCCGCGAGCGCGGCGACGCCGAGGTGTCCCGCGAGCGAGGCGTGCTGCGCGGCCTCCCGCGAGAGCAGCCAGATGCCCCCCAGGATGAAGGTCGCGCTCAAGAGCGCGAGCGGGTTGTACTCCACGAACCACCGGCGATAGAGCCGGCGCCAAGAGACGTCGTCGTCCATGCGGCCGGCCATCGCAACCCCGATGCCAGCGCGCGTTCTCGCCTCGGCGGGCCCCGAGACGAGCCCCGATGGACTTCCTGTCACGCGCGGCCGCCCGGGCGCGACGAGATGGCGAATCAGAAGAGCAGCGACGCGCCGAGCTCGACGAGGGGCAGGGCGCGCGTCTCTTCGAGATCGACGCGGCGGCGCACGTCGGCGATCGCTGCGGCGTGCACCAGCAGCGGGCCGAACACGTGCACCTCGATCCCGAGCCCGGCGCGGCCGCTCAGGTGGGTGCCCCAGGACTGCTGTCCGTCCGGCCCACGCACGCGGTGGAACGCGACCCCGACGGAGAGAGGCAAGTAGACGCGGAAGCGGTCGCGCGGGTTGAAGGCGACGCGGAGGCCAGCGAAGGGCATCAGGTCGAGGCGGGCGAGGCGCGCGTCGTCGAGGGTGCTCAGGACCGAGAGGCCGATCTCGAGCAGGGCGTGCTCGTGAACGACGACCCCGAAGAAGGCGCGGCCCCCCGTGACGAGCTGGCCGTCGAAGAAGCCGAGCTGCGCCGTCGCCCCGCCGCCGGCCGTCGGGCGCGCGCCCTCGACCTCCCACCAGGGTCCTTCCGTGGGCTCGACCTGCGCGACGGCGAGCTCGAGCGCGTCACCCGGATCCGTGGTCCCGGCGTAGGACAGCGGCTGCGCGCCCGCGCGCGGCGGCGCGAGGAGTCCCAGCAAGGGAAGGAGGAGGAAGCCGAGGCGAGCCATGGGCGCGCGCCGTGCAACGGGTGCGCCACGCGCGCTCACGGGCCCGGGCAGGGCGAACGGGCCGAGACCGTGAACGGCTCACTACGCCTTCTCGTCACGTCTGCACGCCACCGGCACGTCGCGGCGCACTTCGGGCAGTCGTGTACCGAGACTGCGCAGTCTCAGCTCGCCTGCGGACGCTCTCGCAGCTCGCGGCGGAGGATCTTGCCCGACGCGCTCTTGGGCACCGCGTCGATGAACTCGACGAGGTCGATCTGCTTGTAGGTCGCGACGCGATCGGACACGAAGGCCTTCACGTCGTCTTCGCCGATCGCGCTGCCCGGGGTGCGCACCACGAAGGCCTTCACCAGCTCTCCGGCCGACTCGTCGGGGACGCCGATGACGGCCACGTCCTGGACCTCGGCGTGGTTGATGAGGAGCGCCTCGAGCTCCGCCGGCGCCACCTGGAAGCCCTTGACCTTGATGAGCTCCTTGAGCCGGTCGACGATGAAGAAGTGGCCGTCGTCGTCGACGACCCCGATGTCGCCGGTGTGAAGCCAGCCCTCGTCGTCGATGGTCAGCTTCGTGGCCTCCTCGTTGTTGAGGTAGCCCAACATCACCTGCGGGCCGCGGACCCAGACCTCGCCGCGGTCGCCCACGCCGACGTCCTGCCCCGACTCCGGGTCGACCAGGCGGCACTGCGTGTTGGCGACGAGCGTGCCGACCGAGCCCTCCTTGTAGTCGCCGTCCGCGACCGCGTGCGTCACCGGGGACAGCTCCGTCATGCCGTAGCCCTGCGCGACCTCGCAGCCGAGGCGCTCCGCCGCCGCCTCCGCGATCTCGCCGCCGAGGGGCGCGGCGCCGCTGAAGATCTGCTTCACGCTCGAGAGGTCGTACTGGTCGACGATCGGGTGCTTGGCGAGCGCGAGCACGATGGGCGGCACCAGGAACAGGCGCGTGATCGCGTGCTTCTGCGTCAGCTCGAGCATCTGCACCATGTCGAACCGCGGCGCGGTGACGATGGTCGCGCCGGTGGCGAGGCCGAAGTTCATCAGGACCTGCATGCCGTAGATGTGGAAGAAGGGCAGCACCGCGAAGATGACCTCGCCCTCCTTCAGCGAGATGTGCGCCGCGGTCTGCTCGACGTTCGCCACCAGGTTGTGGTGGGTCAGCATCACGCCCTTGGGGAAGCCGGTCGTGCCCGAGGAGTAGGGCAAGACGACGACGTCCTCCTTCAGGTCCTGCTTCACCTGCGCGCCGAGCGGCTCCCCCATCAGGGTGCTGAACGACGGCGCGTCGCCCGGGCCGATCAGGTAGATCTCCTCGATGCCCGCCTCCTTCGCGGCCGCCTGCGCGGTCTCGAGGAACAGGCCCACGGTGATGATGGCGGTCGCGTTCGAGTCCTTCAGCTGGAAGGCGATCTCCTCCGCGCCGTAGGTCGGGTTCAGCGTGGTCACCGTCGCGCCGGCGTAGGCCAGGCCGTGAAAGATCACCGCGTACTCGGGCACGTTCGGGCTCATCAGCGCCCACGTCGTCCCGGGGCCGACGCCCTTCGCCTTCAGCCCGCCCGCGAGGCAGCGCACCTGCTTCGCGAGCGCGCCGTAGGTGACCGTCCGCCCGCTCGGGCCGTCGATGAAGGCGGCTCGGTCCGCCAGCCGCTCGGCGTGCCTCAGCACGTGCTCGGTGATCGAGACGGTCGGGATGTCGATGGAAGGAACTTTGCTCTCGAAGGTGGCCATGCTCTCGGTTCCTGGGCTGGGGGTCAGTCGTCGTCGCGCTCCACGAGGGGCACCGCGAACGACAGCTCGGTGTCCCACGGGAAGCGGATCCACGTGGTCTGCGGGATCTCTCGGATGCAGAGATCGGTAAAGGGGCGGCCCTCCGGCTTGGCGTAGACCGTCGCGAAGAAGGCTCTGGGGAGGCGCTCGCGGATGGCCCGGGCGGTGCGGCCGGTGTCGACGAGGTCGTCGATGAGGAGGCAGCCCTCGCCGTCGCCGGTGGGCGCCTCGAGGATGTCGACCGCGCCGGCCTGCTGCGCCTGCGCGCCGCGGTAGCTGACGACGCAGATCGTGTCGACGAGGCGCAGGTCCAGCTCGCGCGCCACCACCGCGGCCGGGATGAGGCCGCCGCGCGTGACCGCGATGATGCGCGTCCACTTCTCCTCGCGCGCGATCAGCGTTCGGCAGAGCGCGCGGCAGTCGCGGTGCAGCTCCTCCCAGGAGACGAAGATGTCCTGCGTGTAGCGGGTCACTGGGTCGAGTCCTCCGGCTGCGCGAGCTCGGCCTCGGCCTGCCGCATGAGCGCGACGAGGCCCGGGTGCAGCTCCGCGTCGGGCGCGTCGGCGAGCGTGCGCAGCCCCTCGCCGAGCGTCTCGAGCGGGCGCGCCTCGGGGGTGTCCCGGTACGCGGGGCTGCTCACGAGGCCGCCGCCGTAGTGACGGAGCAGCGCGCGCGTGTCGTCGGGCGAGCGCTCACCGAGCGTGCGGCCGAGGGTGCCGATCACGTCGACGACGTGCGGCCAGGGCGAGCCCGGCTCGAAGCGCGGGTCCTCTTCGCGCGCCTGCCGCACGTCCCGGAGCCCGAGGAAGAGGCGCAGCTGAGGGCTCGCCGCCGGGTAGAGGTAGCGCGCGCCCGCCGCGTCCCCGATCTGCATCGCGACCGCCCACGCGCCCGCTTCGTCGAAGCGCCCCTCCGAGCGCAGGCCTTCGACGGGCGGCACGCGCGCGTCCTCGGGCACGGTGCGGTTCAGCCAGCTGGGGAGCACGGTGCCGTCGGAGATCGAGTGGCTACAGAGCAGCCTCGCCTTCGCCACCGCGACGGGCCGCTCCTCACCGGGGCGCTGCCACCAGAAGGCGCCGCGCGCGAGGTCGACCTGCCAGCCGCAGCCCTCCGCGCCGAGCTCGCGCAGGAGCCGCTTCAGCTCCTCCTGCCGCTCGGTCCAGCGCGCGTGACGGTCCGTCGTCATGCCCCCTGCTTACCCTGGCGTCGCTCGCCTTGGAAGGCAGGGGGCGCGATCCGTCTCTCGGTCTTCGGTCAGACTCTCAGTCTTCGGTCAGATACGTGTAGCCGCGCAGCGACTCCTCGTAGTGGCGCATCAGCAGCTTCACCTGGTCGATGCCGATGAGCCCCTGCCGGCGCGCGCGCTCCGCCTGGAGGCGCACCCGCTCCACCATCGCGGGCGGATCGTACTCCACGTAGCCGAGCACCTCGGCGACGCTGTCGCCCTTGACCACGCTCGTCACCTCGTAGCTGTCTTCGTCCATGCGGACGTGCACCGCGTTGGTGTCGCCGAAGAGGTTGTGCAGGTCGCCGAGGATCTCCTGGTAGGCGCCGTTGAGGAACATGGCGAGGAAGTAGCGCTCGCCCTCCTTCAGCTCGTGCACCTCGAGCACGTGCTTGATGTCCTCGACGTCGATGAAGCGGTCGATCTTGCCGTCGCTGTCGCACGTCAGGTCGGCGATGGTCGCCCGCTCGGTGGGCTCCTCCGTCAGCCGGTGAATCGGCATGACCGGGAAGAGCTGCCCGATGGCCCACGCGTCGGGCGCGGACTGGAAGACACTGAAGTTGCAGTAGTAGATGCTGCTCATGTAGTCCTCGAGGTCGGCGATCTCCTCGGGGACGCGGCGCATCCGGCCCTTGCAGCGCATGATCTTGTCCAGGCAGTGCCAGAACAGACGCTCCGCCTGGGCGCGCTGGCGCAGGGTCAGGTAGCCGAACTTGAAGAGGCTGTCCGCCTCCTCCTTGCCCTGGATGGCGTCGTGATAGGACTCCTGCACGTTCTTCGGGAGGATGCCCTCCCAGGTCTCGTACAGCTCCTCGAGCACCCGGAGGCTGCCCTCGGCGGGCTTCTCGGGCATGCCGGGGAAGCGCACCTCGTTCTTGCCCACGACCTCGAACACGAGCACCGACTGGTGCGCGCTGATCGCGCGGCCGCTCTCGGTGACGAGGGTCGGCACGGGCACGTTCACCTTGTCGCAGGCGTCCTTGACCTCGGAGACGATGTCGTAGGCGTACTCCGCGAGGTCGTAGTTCATCGATGCGTGGAAGTCGCTCTTGCTGCCGTCGTAGTCGACGGCGAGGCCGCCGCCGACGTCGAGGTAGCCCATCTTCGCGCCCATCTTCGCCATCTCGACGTAGATGTTGGACGCCTCCCGCATCGCGTTCTTGATGGGGATGATGCTCGAGATCTGACTTCCGATATGGAAGTGCAAGAGCTGTAGACAGTCGAGCATCTCGCGGCGGCCGAGCTCGTCGATGACTTGCACGATCTCCGCCGCGGTCAGGCCGAACTTCGCGCGGTCGCCCGCGGAGCTCTTCCAGCGGCCGACGCCGCGCGCGGCGAGCTTGCAGCGCACGCCGAGCATGGGCCGCACGCCCGTCTTCTCGGAGGCCTGGAGCGCGAACTTCAGCTCCTCGATGCGCTCGAGGACCACGATGACGGTCTTGTCGAAGCGCTGGGCGAGGAGCGCGGTCTCGATGTACGCGCGGTCCTTGTAGCCGTTGCAGATGATGAAGCCGCCCGGCTCCTGCGTCGCCGCGAGCGCGATGAGCAGCTCCGGCTTGCTGCCGGCCTCGAGTCCGTACTGCCAGGGCTCACCGTGCCGCACGACCTCGTCGATGAGGTGCTTCTGCTGGTTGACCTTGACCGGGAAGACGCCGCGATAGCGCCCGTCGTACTCGTACTCCTTGATCGCGGCTTCGAAGGCCTCGTTCAGGCGACGGATGCGGTCCTCGAGCACGTCGCTGAAGCGGATGAGGAGCGGCAGGTCGAGCCCGCGCGCCTCGAGGTCCAGGACCAGCTCGTGCAGGTCGACCTTCTTCTCGGGCTCCTCGGGGTCGGGGGCGACCTCGACCATGCCGGCGTCGTTGATCCGGAAGTACGGCTTTCCCCAGCCGTTGATCTGGTACAGCTCGGCGCTCCGCGCGGGGGTCCAGGGGGCTTCGTCTTCGAGGTCGTCCATGAGGCACCTCCAGGGGGCGCAAGGGGGGGCCGCGTTTTAAGGCCGCGGACCGAGATCAGCAACGCCAATCTCGCCCGGGCTCCGCTCGGTTGCCTCGGCAGGCGCTCCGTGATGCAGTTCGAGGGCTGTGGTCGACGAGTCTCACGCCCTCGCCCAGACGGTCGCCGCGTCGGATCCCGGCGCGCGCGATCCGATCTTGCCGGTGGCGCCCGACGGGAGCCTCGTGGGCGCCACGCTCGACCACTTCGTGATCGGCGAGGTGCTCGGCCAGGGCGGCATGGGGGAGGTCTACGCCGCGACCGACACGTCGCTCGATCGAGAGGTGGCGATCAAGGTGCTGCGCGCCGACGCGAGCGGGGTGGCCGGCATGACCGACCGCTTCCTGCGGGAGGCGCGCGCGCAGGCCCGCTTCAACCACCCGAACATCGTCCACATCTACTACATCGGCCGTCGGCCCACGATCGACGGCGAGGACTCGCTCTTCTTCGCGATGGAGCGCATCGGGGGCGGCGACCTCGACGACGTGCTGCGCGCGGGCGAGACGATGGACCCCGAGGAGGCGCGGGATGCGATGCTCCAGGTGGCCCGGGGCCTGCGCGCCGCGCAGCGGGTCGGGGTGATTCACCGGGACATCAAGCCGTCGAACCTGATGGTCGACGAGGACGGGGTCATCAAGATCGCCGACTTCGGGCTCGCCAAGCCGGTCGACGGGGACAACCAGATCACGCAGGAGGGCGCCCTCGTCGGCAGCCCCTGGTACATCGCGCCCGAGCAGGCGGTGGCCGAGGAGATCGACTTCCGCGCCGACATGTACGCGATGGGGGCCGCGTTCCACCACCTGCTGGTCGGTCGGCCGCCCTTCGACGGACCGCGCCCGATGGCGGTGGTGGCCAAGCACCTCTCGGAGCCGCTCGAGCCGCTCGCGAAGTCGGCGCCGCACGTCCCCGCCGCGCTCGCCCGGATCATCGAGCGGCTGCTCGAGAAGAAGCCCGACGACCGCTACCCCGACTACGACGCGCTGCTCGCCGATCTGGAGGCGGCCGCCCCCGAGCGCCGGGCCTTCGCGCCCATCATGACGCGCACGGCGGCCGCGCTCGGCGACTTCCTGATCGCCGCCGCGCTCATCGGCTTCCTCGGCTGGATCGGCCTCGTCGTCTACCTGGCCATCGTGACCGTGGGGCACGCGTGGCGAGGGCAGACGCCGGCGAAGTACCTGCTCGGCATCGAGGTCGTGCGCGAGGACGGCGAGCCGCTCGGGTGGGGGCGCGCCGCGCTGCGCACGCTGGTGTCGCTCTGGATGCCCATCCTGGCCGGGGCGACCATCGCGCTGACGAGCGGCATCCCGGAGCTGCTCGACACGATCGAGTCGCTGAAGCCGCGCTCGCTCGACTCGATGCAGAACCTGCTCGTGGCCATGGCCATCAGCCACGGCTTCCTGACGCTCCTCTACATCGTGGGCCTCGGGCTCGCGGTCTTCCATCCGCTGCGCGCGACGCTGCACGACCTCGCGGTCGGCTCGATGGTGACCTACCGGCTGAAGACGAGCGCGGTGGCGGGTCCCGGCTCGAGCTCGGGCGTGCGTGAGCCCACCGAGAAGATGCAGAAGCTGGCCAAGAAGCTGAGCACCCGCCCGCCGCCGTCGGTGGGCGAGCGGTGACCTTTTCCACGTCGCCCATCTCTCGGGGCGCGTGCTACAAGCGAAGCCGATGTCGGACGAAGAGCTCAGCCCCTACGAGCGCTACCTGACGACCGCCCTGGCGGCCGCCATCGACACCCTCGCGGCGGACGGTCACCTCGAGGTGCCCGAGGAGCATCGGCCGGCCCTGGTCACGGAGCTCCTCCTGGCGGCGGCCAACGCGGAGAACAGCCGCCGCATGATCAAGAAGATCGTGCGCACCCTGGTCGACTCCGAGCGCGTCGAGGAGGTCTACGCCTCCGACGACGACCTGCGCGACTTCTTCCGCGCCAAGCTCGGTCGGGCCTGAAAAAACTCTGCGACGAGGTCAGGGACCTCGCGTCCTCGGTTCGGCGGCGGATGACCCGCCCGAATCAGGAGGACTCGAGAGATGCGTTCCCAGATCTTCATCGCGGCTTGCTTCGCCCTGCTCGGCGCTTGCGCTTCGGACACCAGCAACCAGGGGTACACCCCCTGCGGTGACTTCCCGAGCGGCCCCGTCGAGTGCCAACCAGGCCAGTACTGCGTCGACGCCACCTTCTCCGAGTGCAGCCCGGGCTGCACCAGCGACGTCAACTGCGCCGCGGGGCAGAGCTGCGCGAAGGCGGCCGGAGAGTCGGTCGGCGACTGCGTGAACGACGCGCCGAGCGGGCCGGTCTGCGGCGACGGTGTCTGCGCGGCCGGGGAGAGCTGCCCGTCCGACTGCGCGACCGGCCCGGCGTGTGGCAACGGCGCCTGTGAAGCGGGGGAGACCGCCTCGAGCTGCGCCTCCGACTGCGGATCCCCGAGCGCCTGTGGCGATGGCGTCTGCAACGGCGGCGAGACCCAGTCGAGCTGCCCGGGTGACTGCGGGTCGCCCCCGGACTTCAGCCTCGAGGAGTGCCTCGACCACTGCGACGCCTACAACTTCTTCGAGTGCTTCAACCCCGGCGGCCTGCAGCTCTGTCGCGACGCCTGCAATGGCTCGACGATGGCCGACCGGGAGCAGTTCAACGTCTGCGCGGGGAGCGGCGCGGTCGAGTGCGACGCCTCGTGCTTCGACTTCCTGTGAGCTCAGGCGCGCTCGTCGAGGAAGCTGGCGAGGCTCACGTCGAGCTGGGTCGCCAGCTTCCCGATCAAGCTGTCGAAGGAGGATCGCGCGAGCGCGAGGTCCTTCATCAGCCGCTTGCGCGTGCCCTTCAACACCGCGTCACGGCCGTCCGCCACCCAGCGGGCGACGGTGGCGCGGTGCACGTTGTACATGCGCGCGATGGTCTCGCTGCCGACGTCCTCCACCAGGTAGAGGCGGAGCACGGTGCGGTCGCGGGGGGAGAGCTCGGCGAGGGCCTCGCGGAAGGCGCGCTGGAAGGGGCCCTGGACCTCGGCCTTGAGCTGGGCGAGCTCCGGGTCGTCGGTCTCGAGCGGCACCTCGAGCAGGCTGTCCCGGTCGACGGGCTCCTCCTTGGAGCCGCGGCGCTTGATCGACTGCGCCTCGCGGAGCGCCACGACCTGGGCGAAGGCGGTGAGGGGGCCGCGGCCGAGGTAGCTCGCGACGCGGGGAGGTCGCTCGCCGTCGCCGATGAGGAGCTTCACCCGTACGTTGGAGACGACCTCCTCCACGAACTGCGTGGACCCGTCGATGCGCGCGACGGCCTTGGGGACGGCGGGCATGACGTGCTTCTCGAAGGCCTCGGCGGCGCCCTCCGCGCCGAGGGTGCACGCGCAGGCGAGGTAGAGATCGGCCACGCGCATCTCGCCGAGCGCGGCGCCCGGGTCGCCGTCGTCGGGCACGCGGTCGGCGAGGTACGCGGCGAACGCGGCACCGGAGACCGAGACGCCCGGCCAGGCGTCGCGCGCCTCCGCGAGCCGCTCGGTCAGCGCGTCGGCGAGCCGGGCCAGCGCGTCGGGCGCGATCGGGTAGGCGTCGCCCACCGCGGCCACGAACGATGTGTGAAGAGCTGTGTCCAAGGTGCCCTGGAGGCTAACCGATTACGGCAGCGGATCATTCGATTCGGGTACGTAGTGCGAGGTGGTCTGGATCGACGTGTCCGTGTCCACGTAGCTCACGTCGTCGGTCAGGCGGGACACGTCGTAGCCGTCTACCTGCACGCACGCGCCGACGGAGGCGCCGCGGATCTCTCCCCGCGTCAGGTCCACGCTGCCGCCCTCCGCGATCTGGACGCCGCAGAGCGGCACGTCGCGGATCTGGAACTCGCTCATCGTCGCGACCCCGCCCCGGTAGACGCCCACGCCGATGCCGCCGGGGGCGTCCGGGCAGGTCGTGTCCGCGCAGCCGCGCTCCCGGGTGCCGACGATCTCGATCGAATCCAGGCGCGCGACGCCGCCGCTGACGATCACCGCGACCTCGTGCTGCCCCTCGAGGCGGGCGCGCGAGATCGCCACCGTGCTGTCGCGCGCCTCCACGCCTCGACCCCAGAAGCCATCGTCCGCGTCTGGCTGCGTGTCGGTGATGCGCACGTTCGTGAGGGTGACGGAGGACGCGTCGTTGACGATGACCCCGCCGTGTGTGGTCCGCTCGACGGTCAGCCCGTCGAGCTCCACCTCGCCGAGCCGCTCCACGTAGAGGCCGACCCCGGCCACGCCCCGGTCCTCGACGTCCCGGATCGTCAGGTCCGAGCCCTCGAGGCGCGCGTCGCCCAGGGTGTCGCGCCCGATCACGCTCACGGCGCCCGCCATGCAGTCGCGCACCAGGACCCGCGAGACCGAGAGCGTCCCACGGTGGACCACGCTCAGCCCCTGCGCGAAGCCCGCGGTCACGGGGTCTTCCCGGAGCGCGTCGATGACGACGTCGGTGAGCCGTACGTGCGCGCCTTGCCCGAGGAACACGGAGGTCCCCTGCGCGGCGCGCAGCCAGGCCCGCGTGAGGGAGACCTCGCCGAACGAGGAGAGCGACCAGCCGGGGGCGCCCTCGACCTCGCGCACGACGACGTCCTCGAGCGTGAAGATCCCATCCGTGTTGGCCAGCAGCCCCGCGCCGACCGAGCGCGTGACCTCGACGCGTCGCCCGGTCACCGCGCCGCCCGCCTGCGCGATGAAGCCGGCGCCGAGGCCTCCGTCGAGGCCCGTCGCGTCGCGCGCCGCGACGTCCGTCAGCGTGAGACGAGCGCCCTCGATCACGATCGCCCCGGCGCGCTGGTTGCCCTCGAGCACGCCGCGCTCGATCTCCGCCACGGTGGAGGCGCCGTTGACGACCATGCCGAACCCGCCGGTCTCCCCGCGGGCCTCGATGTCCCGCACCACGAGGTCGGAGGCGCGGAGCGAGCCGCCGCCCACGATCACCCCGAAGGACGTCGCCCCCTCGATCGAGACGCGCTCCAGGGTGACCTCTCCGGACCGCACGAGCAGGCCCGCCGCGGGGGTGTCGGCGACCGACAGGTCCCGCACGACGCCGCCGCGCAGCGAGACGACGGACTGTCCCGAGGTGGCCGTCGACAGCGTCAGCACGGTCTCGCCCGCGCACGCGCCGCGCAGGGTCACCCCGACCGGCAGCACGACGGCCTCGTCGAAGCGGCCCTTGGCGAGCGCGATGGTGTCCGCCTCGGCCGCGACGGCGATGGCCTCGGCGATGGCGCCGAAGGGCGCGCTGGCGCTCCCGTCTCCGCTGCCACCCGGTCGGACGTGCAGGGCGCCGGCCGGCAGGTCGTCGGCGAAGTCGCCCGCCGGGCAGGGCCCACCGATGGGCTCGCACGCGTCGGTCCCGACGAAGCGAGCTTGCCCCTCGGGACAAGGCGCGAGCCCTCCCGGGGTGGGATCGCAGACGGTCACCTCGTCGACGCGCGCCTCTCCCCAGCCTTCAGGGCACGCGCCGAAGTCCGGGAGCGCCGCCTCCCGTCGCGCGTCGGGCCCGGCGTCGGTCCCGGCCTCGGGGCTCCCGGCGTCATCGATGATTGCGGCGTCGCAGCCGACGAGCAGCAGCGAGAACAGGAACGCGCGGGCGGTCACGGGGCGAGTATGCGGTACATCGCGCGCCGCGCCGAGTCATCGCAGGGGATCGCTCGGCTCGGGCAGGTAGTGCCCGGTGGTCTGGATGGTCGTCCCGGTGTCGACGAAGCGGACGTCGTCGGTCAGCCGCGCGACGTCATACCCGTCGATCTGCACGCAGGCGCCGATGGCCGCGTCGCGGATCTCGCCGCGGGACAGATCGAGGCCGGCCGCCTCGGCGATCTGCACCCCGCAGAGCGGCGCCCCTGCGATGGCGAAGCCGCGCGCGGTGACCGCCGCGTCCCCTTGCACCGAGAGCCCGATCCCGCCCGGGCTGTCAGCGCAGGTCGTCGCCGCGCAGAGGCGCTCGCGGGTGGAGACGATCTCCACGTCCTCGAGGGTCGCGACGCCGCCCTGGACGAGCACCGCGACCTCGCGCTGGTCCTCCACGCGCGCCCTCGTCAGGCGCAGCTCGCCGTCCCACATGTCGATCCCGTGGCCCCAGCGCTGCTCGAACAGGTCGGCGCGCGTGTCCCGGATCGACACGTTCGTGAGGTGCGCCCGCGAGCCGCCCTTGAGCACGACCCCCACGGCGACGGCGCGCTCCACCGCCAGCCCGTCGAGCACGGCCTCGCCGCCTCTCTCGAGGAGGAGCCCGATGCCGACGATGCCTTCTTCGCGCGCGTCGCGGAGCGTGAGGTCGCGGCCCTCGAGGCGCGCCTGCGCGCCGATGACGGACACCGCGCCGGTCAGGGCGTCACGCACGAAGACACGCTCGACGCGGGCCGTGCCCCAGCTCACGCCGACGCCCTGCGCGACGTCGCCGACCACGGGTCCCGGGTAGACCCCGTCGATCACCACGTCGGTGATCTCCACGCGGCCGCCCTCGTCGACGAGGACGCCGGCCCCTCGGGACGCGGAGAGCCACGCCCGCGCCAGGGAGACCTCCCCGTAGACGATCAAGGCCGCGCGCGCCGAGCCGTCCGCCTCGCGGGCGACCAGCTCCTCCACCGTCAGCGTGCCTCCGGGGTTGATGAAGGCCGCGGCGGTGGCGAAGCCCGTGATCTCCACGCGCCGCCCCGAGATGGCGCCGTCGAGGCTCGAGAGCCCCACGCCCATCGAGTCGTCGGCGGCGTCGCGGACCGCCAGGTCGATCACCTCCAGCGCGCCACCTTCGAAGGCGATGACCCCGGCCGCCGTCGCCTCGACCAGCGCGCGCCGGAGCCGGGCCGACCCGCCGTCCACGATGACGCCGATGCTGCTCTCGCCCGTCACGCCGCGGACCACCAGGTCCCGCGCCTCGAGGGTCGCTCCCGTCGCGACGTACACGCCGATGCCGTTCGTGGACTCGACGCGGACGCGCTCGAGGCTGACCGCGCCCCGCAGCGCCATGACGCCGTTCGCGAGGCTGTCGGCCACGGTCAGGTCCGACGCCGCGGCGCCGTCGAGGGTGAGCACGGAGGTGTCGGAGGACGCCGAGGAGAGCGTGACGCGGGTCTCGAGCGCGCACGCGCCGCGGAGGGTGACGCCGGCCGGGACGGAGACCTCCTCGTCGAAGGTGCCCCTCGACAGGGCGACGGTGTCGCCGGCGCGAGCGGCGGCGATCGCCTCGGCGATGGTGCCGAAGGGCGCCGCGGCGCTGCCGTCTCCGCTCGCGCCGGGGCGCACATGAACCGCGCGCGCGGGCAGCCCCTCGGCGAAGTCGCCGCTCGGGCATGCGCCGCCGATGGGCTCGCAGGCCGGCGTGCCGACGAACCGCGCCTGCCCGTCGGGGCACGGGGCGAGACCACCGGGGCTCGGATCGCAGACCCGGAGTCCGTCCACCTCGGCCTCTGTCCATCCCTCGGGGCACGGGCCGAGCTCGGGCAGGGCCGCTTCGCGGGGCGAGGCCACGCCGGAGTCTGCGAGGGAGCCGTCGTCGGCCCCGCCGTCCACGCCTGCTTCTCCGCCGCAGGCGACGAGCAGCAGCGAGAGGGCGACGGCGCGAGGGCTCACCGCGAGAGTGTGCGACACGACGCGGGCCGTGCCGAGTCGACGCCGCGGTCCGGCTCAGGGGCCCTCCCCGAGGAGCGCGCGGTGCGCTTCGACGTCGTGCAGGAAGCGCTCGCGCCAGTGGCGGTCGCCGATCCGCGCCGCCGCGGCCTGGACGGTGGCGCGTCCGCGCGCGCGCGCCCGCTCGGCCTCTGCCTCGCGGCCCGCGGCCTCGAAGGCGTCTCCCAGCACGCGGAAGAGCGCGCCGCCGTCCTCCTCCATGCCGCCGAGCGCGTCGCTGAGTCGGAGCGCGCGCTGCGCGTGCCGCAGCGAGGCGTGCGTGTCTCCGGACCCGAGGGCGTGCTCGGCCACGGCCAGGCGCGCCAGGGCCTCGAGGCTGTCGAAGCCGAGCTCCGCCGCGCGCTCGGCGGCGTCGTCGGCCAGCGCGCGCGCCTCCGCGTGGCCGCCGCGCGCGCCGAGGAGCTTGCTCCGATACACCTGCGTCGCGATCGAGAGCCGGCTCTCCCCCACCGAGGCGGCGATCTCCGCGGCCTCCTCCAGCGCCCGGGCCGCCTCCTCGAAGCGGCCCTCCTTCGCGAGCGCGTAGCCGAGGTTCGCGAGCCCGTAGCCGAGCATCAGGCGGCTGGCGCCCACGCGGCGGCAGTCCTCGAGGCCGCTCTCGAGCGCGGGGATGGCCTCGTCGTGCGCGCCGACGCGGTTGTAGAGGTCGGCGAGGTTGAGGGAGGCCTCGGCCGCGCGCCTCGGATCGCCGAGCTCGCGATAGAGCTCGACCGCGGCCCAGTAAGCGTTCCGCGCCTCGCCCAGGTCGCCGACCATGCTCGCGAGCTGCCCGCGCCAGATCGCCGCGTCGGCGCGGAGCCCGGTCGCCTTGGTCAGGACGAGGCGCTCGGCCGCCCGGAGCTGCTCGGCGGCGCGCTCGGTCTCGCCGGCGTAGGTGAGCGCCACGGCGTGTTTTCCGAGCGCGCGCGCGAGGGCGACCGCGTCGCCGCTCGCCTCGGCGTCCTCCAGCGCGCGCTCCAGCAGCGGCAGCGCGTCCTGCGAGCGCCCCAGCCGCTGCAGGGCCACGGCCCGGTCGGTGCGGACCTGCGCGCGCTGGGCCCCCTCGCTCTCTCGCTCCGCGATCGCGAGCAGGCTCTCTTGCTCCCCCAGCCGCCCGCGCACCTCGAGCCCCTCGGCCACGGCGACGCGGACCTCCAGGCCGCCCTCCTCCACGCCGAGCGCGAGGGCGCGCTCTCCAGCCCGGAGGGTGCGGGCCAGATCGCCCGTGGCCTTGGCCTCCAGGCACGCGGCGGCGTACTCGACGGACGCCTTCCTTCGGGCGCCGCCGAGCTCCCAGTGCCGCGCCACCTGCTCCCGGAGCGCGCGCCCGGTGAGGCGCTCGGCGGCGCGTCGGTGCAGCTCGGCTCGGGCCTCGTCGCCCAGCATGCGCGCGGCCACGTCGGCGTAGAGGGGGGTGGCGAGCTCGTAGCTCGGCGCCTCGCCTCCCACGTCGTGGCTGATCAGGAGCTCGCGCGCGATGAGGCCGTCGAGGTCCTCGCGCGCCGCCTCGACCCCCAGCGCCTCGAGATCCGCCTCGGTGAAGGGCGCCCCGAAGAGGGCGCCGCGCTTCAGCACCTCACGCAGCGCCGGCTCCAGCTCGTCGAGCCGCGCCTGCACCGCGCCTTCGATGCTGGGCGGCAGCGGGAGCGCCTCGTCGCGCGCGTCGAGCGCCCGGCCGAGCTGCTCCACGAAGAGCGGGTTGCCGCCGCTGTGGGCGTGGATGCGATCGGACATCTCCTCCGCCCGCGCCTCGCCCAGGATCGCGGCCAGCAGGCGCTTGGTCTGGCTGCGCTTCAGGGGGCGCGGCTTCACGCGGGTCACGTCCGCGTCGGTGAGCCAGGCCGCCCCCTCGGGTGGGGGCTGGCGGCTCGCGAGGACGATGAGCAGCGGTCCGTCGAACGACGCGTGGAGCGCGCCGAGGAGATCCAGAGACGGGCCGTCGGCCCACTGCGCGTCATCCACGAAGAGCGCGAGCGGGCGCAGGCGGGCCAGCCCCTCGAGGACATCGAGCGCCGCGACCCGCGTGCGGTCCCAGACGAGGCGCGGCTCCGCGTTCGCGTCGGCGAGACCGAAGAGCACCCGCAGGGTGTGCAGGTGCTGGCGGCCGCGGTGCTCTCCGCACGCCGCCACGACGAGGGCCTCCACCGCGGCGTCGCGGATCGCGGGGTCGGCGCGGTCCTCGACGCCGACGAAGCTCCACAGCAGCTCGCGCACGACGGCGAGGTCGGCGTCCCGCTCCCGCGTGCGGCTGTCGAGGACCCGCCACGCGTCCCGGATGTCCTCTCGTGCCGCCGAGAGGAGCCGGGACTTGCCGAGCCCGGGCGCGCCCTCGACGAAGACGACGACCGGGCGGCGCTCGTCGGAGGCCTCTTCGACCGCCTCGGTGATCTGCGCGCGCTCGGCCTGCCGGCCGAGGAGCGGGAGCGCCAGCGCGGGCTTGCCGCGCCGCAGCCGGGCGTGTCCGTCGACCGGGTCGCAGGAGACCTCGCCCAGCCGGGCGCGCGTGAGCGAGGGCGAGAGGAACGCGCCGGGTTGGCCGGGCGGCGACTCGAGCAGCGCGGCCAGCTCGCCCGTGGGCTCGATGAGGCCGCCGCTCGAGGTCGCGGGGCCCACGAAGACCTGCGGCGCGAGGTCCGCGAGGGAGAGGGCGAAGAGCCCGGCGCGGTCCACGAGATCGCCGCTCCACGAGCCGTCGCCGAAGAGGTAGGTGGCGGGCTCGGCGCCCGGCGCGATCTTGGCGCCGGCCCGCTCCGCCGCGGCGTCGCATCCGGCCCGGTCTCCCTCGGGCACGAGCACCGCGATGACGACGCGGCGCTCTCTGTCCCCCAGCGGACGCGCGGTGGTTCGACGGGTCGTGGCGGCGTGCGATCGGAGCGCGTCGCGCAGCTCCCCCATCGAGGCGGGGCGGGCTTCGGGGTCGGTGTCGAGGGCGCGGCGCACCAGGAGCGCGAGCGGCGCGCGCACGTCGGCGCGCTCGATCGGGGCGACCTCCTCGGTGAGGATGACCGCCAGCAGCTCCGGCAGCGAGCGTGCGGTGTGCGGGAGGCGGCCGGTCAGGCAGCGATGGAGGATGGCGCCCAGCGCGTAGACGTCGCTCCGCGCGTCGGCCGCGGTCGCGTCGCGGAGCTGCTCGGGCGCCATGTAGGCGGGGGTCCCGAGCAGCATGCCGGAGCGCGTGTCGGGGCTGGTCTGCAGCAAGCCACGCACCTTGCTGATCCCGAAGTCGAGCACCTTCACCTCGCCGGCGTCGGTGAGGAAGACGTTCGCCGGCTTGAGATCACGATGCACGATGCCGAGCGCGTGCGCGGCGGCGACCGCGTCCGCCACGGCGACCGCGATGTCGATCGCCTCCGGCACGGGCAGCGGCCCCTTCGCCGCGAGCTCGGTCTCGAGGTCTCGGCCCTCGAGCAGCTCGAGCACCAGGAACGGCGCGCCGCTCTCGGTGCGGCCGACGTCGAGGGCGCGCACGATGCCGGGGTGGCCGATGGCGCCCGCGGCCCTCGCCTCGTTCCTGAAGCGCTGCAGCACCTCACGCTTCGTGGCGAGCTCCGCGTGGAGCAGCTTCACCGCGACGCGCCGGCCGATCAGCTCGTGCTCCGCCTCGTACACGGCGCCCATGCCGCCGCTGCCGAGCTTGCGCAACACGCGGTAGCGTCCGCCCAGCACCGTGCCCGGCCACGGGTCGGGGCCCGGCTCGAACAGATCCGGGGTGAGGGTCTCGGGCACGGACGCGAGGCTCTTGCCCTCGGCGGAGCGAGCCAGCTCGCCGAGCCGGGCGCGGCAGTGGGCGCAGGTGTCCAGGGCCGCTTCGACGCGCTCGACCTCGGCCGGGTCGAGCCGGCCGGCCACGAAAGCTCTCAGCGCCGCGTCGTCCGCACAGACCATGGACGTCGCTGCTGCTATATCAGAGGCGGTCGCGCCTCGCGACGGAGGATGAGATGAGACGGATCGGCATCACGCTCGGGCTCTTGCTGGCGGCGTGCAGTGATCCTTGCACTGCGGCGGGCGTGCAGACGCAGCTCGATGGCGCGGGGGTGGGAGGCGTGATCACGCTCCCGGCGTGCCGGGTGGAGGGGGAGCTGACGGTGCCCGACGGGGTCACGCTGCGCGGCGTCCCAGGGAGCGAGCTGGCGAGCGCGGCGCCGCGCGACATCGTGGTCGAGCTGCGGGCGGGCGCGGCGCTCGAGTCGGTCTCCATCGACGCCGGCGGACGCGCCGCGGTGGTGATGCGGGGAGACGCTTCGCTGCGCGACGTCACGGTGGACGCGCGCCACGGCGTCGGGCTCTACGCGGACGGTGGCGTGGTGACGATGGACGGGGTGCGCGTCACGGGCCCGGTGACGCCGGACGACGCCGCGGACCCGCGCTGGATCGGCGTGTTGTCGGCGCCGCCGGAGAGCGCGAGCTGCCCCGGCGCGTCCTGCGAGTGTGAGCCGGGCGCGGTCGACGAAGGCATGGGACGCGCCTGCGCGGCGGACGGTCGATGGCTCACGTGGGCCTCGACGATCGGTCTCTACGCGCGCGGCGCCACCCTGACGCTCACCGACGTGAGCTTCGAGGGCTTCACGGAGACGGGCGTGCTCACCGACGCGTCGCAGCTCACCTGGACGCGCGGCGCCGTGCGCGACGTGATCGGCGTGGGCGTCCTGATGCGCGGCGGCAGCTCCTCCCTCACCGACGTGACGGTGGAGCGGGTGGTCGCCGGGCTGCGCGGCGTGCCGAGCTACGGCGTGATCGCGACCGACGGACACGCGATGGTGAGCGACGGGCTGACCGTGGCCGACGGGGAGCGCTTCGGCCTGCTCGTGCTCGGCGCCACCGCGGCGAACGCGGACCTCGACGCGCGCGGCAACGGCGACGTCGCGGTGTGGGCGGGAGACTCGAGCGGCTTCTCGATCACCGGCGCGAGCGCGGTGGAGGGCAACGGCTTCGCGGGCGTCGTGATCAGCGAGTCGAGCGACGTGACGCTGGAGGGGCTGAGCGTCTCGATGACCGCGAGCGTGCGGCGGAGCGTCGGCGCCTTCGGGGTGCAGGAGATCGGCGACGGAGTGCAGGTCATCGGGCCCGGCGCCAACGTGGTCCTCCGGGACGTGACGCTCACCGGGAACGCGCGCGTGGGCTTGCTGGCCGACGTCGGCCCCGGCCTCGCGTTCACCAACGTCTCGGTCGACGCGTCCGGCATGGCCTTCGGCGCCCTCGGCGGCACGCGCGACGTCGGCGCGGGCAGCATCCGGGTCACCAACCCCTCGGGCTGGGACAGCGGCATCACGCGGAGCGTCACGGCGAGCGCCAACGACAGCACCGCGAGCGGCGCGTTCGACGCCATCGTCACCGCGCTACCCGACGGAGTGACCGGCGCCACGGGCATCATCGGGCCGATGTACTGACCCGGACTGTTCTGACCCGGACGGAGTTGCTCAGTCCGTGCCGGACTCGGTCGGCGCGTCGAGCAGCGCGACCAGCTCGGCCGGCACCCCGTCCACCCGCCGCACGCCCGACGCGGGACGCAGGGCGTGCTGGCGGCAGTACCAGGACAGGAGCTCCGCGTACTCGAGGATGCCCGCGCGGACGTGGCGGGCGATCTCGGCGCGCTCGGCGTCGTCGACGCGCACGGGGCCGAAGCCGCAGCGGAGGCCGTGCCGGCTCGTCAGCTGCCAGACCGCCTCGTCGGGGATGACGAGCTTGGCCGAGAGGAGCGCGAAGAGGAGCGCCGCCGGCTCGTCTCTCTGCCGATCGGGCGCGAGGAAGCGCGCGCGGGCGAGGACGAGGCGGCGGTTCAGCCGCGAGCCGGGCTCGGGCATGGCGTCGTGGAGATCGGAGGCGACTGCATCCCACGTCATGGGTCACAGGTTGCCACGACGCCGTCCTCGTGGATGTGGGGAAAAGCCTCCGCTCCCGTGATTCCCCGATCTCTACTGGCAGTGAATCAGGCTGGAGGGCGAGTGGCCGGCCGCCATCGACGCCTCCGCGCAGGCGATGTCCGCGCCAGGGCAGTGAATGAGCCCGCTCGGGCTGTGGCCGGCGCCGAGCACCGCGGCCGCGCAGCGCGGATGCACGCCCTGACAGTGGATGGCCGCGCTCGGGCTGTGACCGTGCTGGATGACGAGCGTCCTGCAGTCGGGGGTGGGAGGCGGCGCGGGAGCCGCGTAGCGCGGCGCGGGGGCGGGCTGCGCCCTGACCGTGGCCTGCGCCGTCGGCGCCCGGTCTCCGGTCACGAGCAAGCGGTACGTGGCCGACTGTCCCGCGCGGTAGCTCCCGACGAAGACGCGGTACGTGCCGGACGGGAAGCTGCCCTCGATGCGCGAGTTGAGGCCGTTGCCGCCGTCGTCGTCGCAGTAGACCGACCCGTCCGAGGCCACGAGCACGAGGGTGGGGTCGCCCTCGGCTTCGGTCTCGAGCCGGAGGTAGTCGACGTCGCGCCGCACCGTGATCACGTGCTCGGGAGTGCCCGAGAAGTAGCCGCGGCAGCCGCCCGGGAGGCCCAGGCCGCCTGCGTCCATGTCCCCCTCGGCCTGCCCGCGAAGGTACCGCGTGCCGACGCGCCGACCGATCCGGACCGACTCGAAGCGGGCGCGGAGGCGACGGCGCGGCGCCACCTCGAAGCGGGTCACGACCTGCGGCGGGTGGTTGACGATGATGGGGCGCCGCGCCTCGGCCTCGGCCCGCGCGCGCTCGGTGCGCAGTCGCTCCACCTCGAGCTGCGCGTCACGCTCCCGGTCGCGCTCCCGCTGCTCGGCCTCGAGCACCTCGCGCTGCCGCTGCGTCTCGGCCTGCGCGAGCTGGATCTGGTGCTGCCGATCGCGCTCGATCGCCTCCTGGCGCTCCCGCTCGGGCCGGCCGAGCTCGTCCTGGATGGTGTTGCGCAGCGCCGCGACCCAGCGGTCGTAGTGACGCGAGATCATCGGGACTCCGTCGCGCCCGACCATGTAGCCGAGGCCCGCCGAGTCGAGGTAGGTGATGCGGTAGTCGCTCGGCGTGTAGTCGATGGCGACGCGCAGGGTGCGGCCGCGGTGCGAGAGGCGGCCGATGATGCGCCCGGGCTGCTCGCTCTCGGCCACGAAGTGGCGCGCCTCGAGGCCGCGGATGATCGCGGCGCGCAGCTCCGTCGGATCGGCCTGCGCCTCGAGCGCGACGGGCAGGGTCGTGTTGAGCGGCACCGCGCGTCGACCGCAGCCGACGAGCGCGAGTGAGAGCAAGGCGAAGAGCGCGACCCAGCGGCCGCGCGAGAGATTGAAGAGCATGTCGGTCCTCCGATTCGGCGCCGCTCTTTCGGCGCTCGGGCCGAGGACGCGGAGCGCCGCGTCTCGTCGCAGACTTTTTGCGCGCCCCCCGACCCGACAGTTTTTTCTGCGACGAGCCCCTCCGCTCTGCGTCCTCGGCTCGAGCTGGCGAACGGCGCCGCTCATCCACGTCTTCTCGGAGCCTCACGATGCACACCCGTCTCGTCCCCTTCCTCGCGCTCTCGCTGTTCTCGCTCTCGCTGCTGCTCGCCCCGACGGCGCACGCGGAGAGCGGCCGCTTCAACCTCCACCTCTCGGGCGTCGGCCCGCTCCCCGCGGCGGGCGAGGCGTCGTTCGACTGGCAGCTCGCGCGGCCCTTCGCGCTGGAGCTCCGCGCGGGCGGCGGGGCGCTGACCGACTTCGGCCAGCTCACGCAGGGCATCTTCTACGCGACGGCGGGCGCGCGCTTCCGCTTCGCCGACGACGAGTCCGGCTACCTCGACGAGGGCGGCAGCATCGCCGGCCATCTCTGGCTCGCGCCGCACGTCGGCTTCTTCCTCACGGACACCGCGGCCGGCTTCCTCTTCGACGCGAGCATCGGCTACGACTTCTCGATCGTGAACCCCGTCTCCATCGGGCCGTTCTTCCGGGCCGGCGTCGGCGTCGGTGGCGCGGATGTGGCGGTCTTCGTGGCGGGTGGCCTGCAGGTCTCCATCGAGATCGATCCCCTCCGCGAGCCCGACACGGACCTGGACGGCGACGGCGTGATGGACCGCCGCGACCGCTGCCCGAGCAGTCCCCCTGGCGCCGCGGTCGACCCGCTCGGCTGCACCGATGAGGACGGGGACGGCGTGAACGACGACCTCGACATGTGCCCGGGCACGCCGCCCGGCGCCGACGTCGACGGCCGCGGCTGCGTCCTGCTCCCGCCGGCGCTCGTGCTCGAGGGCATCGAGTTCCGTTACGACTCCGCGGAGATCCTCCCGACGTCGGAGCCCTCGCTGCTCCGCGCGGCCCAGGCGCTCCTGGACAACCCGGACGTGCGCGTCGAGATCGGCGGTCACACCGACGACATCGGCGGCCGCGCCTACAACGACGACCTCTCCTTGCAGCGCGCCACGTCGGTGCGTGACTGGCTGACCGGTCGCGGCATCGACGCCCGGCGCCTCGAGGTCCGGGGCTACGGCAGCGCGCAGCCCCGCGTCGAGAACGTCGACGAGGCCTCCCGGGCGCGCAACCGACGCATCGAGTTCCGTCAGCTCTGATCGGCTTGCGCGACGGGGCGGCGGCGTGGGAGATCCGAGGCGTGCTCGACGAGATCATCCGCTCCGCCGCGCAGCTACTCGACGCGCCGGTCCAGAAGGAAGGCGACAGCTGGTTCATCGACGTGTGGGTCTTCCTCGACCCGCACGACGAGAGCGTCGAGCCCCGTCGCCAGATCGTGCAGCTCTTCGGCGGCGAGTCGGGTGACTTGCTCTACTTGAGCAGCACCATCGGCCCCTACGAGGAGGGCATGGCGCTCGCCGACATGCTCCGCGGCATGGTCGGCGCGCTCCACTGCTCGCTGCACCTCGCCAAGGGCCCGGACGGCGCCGAGTCGCTGCGCGTGGCCAGCGCGATCGAGACCGACGACCTCGACCCCGAGCGCCTCAGCAAGCGCGTCCGCGAGGTGGCGGTCTTCGCCGATCGCTTCGAGGCGGATCTCTTCGGCCGCGACGTCGACGTGCGGTAGCAGGCTGCTGCAGAAGCAGCCTGCTCCGTTGCCCTTGGCTTTTTCCTCGGACAGCGCGAGCGCGCCTGCGCAACCAGCTGGAGCGCTCCGCGACCTCGATCGTGGCGAACATCGCCGAAGGCGCCGGCGAGCTCAGCCCGAGCGAGAACTGTGACCGCTGATTCGCGGGCAAGGGCACGGGCAAGGGCAAGGGCAGGCAGGCTTGGGCCCCCCGCGCCGGGGGCTACGTCGCTCCCGCGCCGAGGCGTGAAGGGTGCCGACGTGAGCCAGCAGCGAGAGGGACGAGATCGAGAGCCGCCGCTGGAAGGGGTCGACCACCTCCTGCGCGCCGCCGAGGTGGCCCTGATCCAGCTGGACCAAGATCTCCGCACCGTCCGGATCACCGCGAGCGCGGAGGCCCTCTTCGGGCTGCGCGACGTCCGGCGTCGACGCTCACTGGCGGAGCTCGCGCTCGAGCTGGGGGCGCCCGGGCTGACCGCCGATGTCGAGGAGGCGCTGCGATCCGGGGGTCCGGTGGAGCGGGCGCTCGAAGGCCGGGGCGGGGAGCCGACGCACGCCAAGACCGCGGCGATCGTCGACGCGGAGGGGCAGGTGAGCGGGGTGGCGATCACCTTCACCGACCCGAGCGCGCGTCGCGCCCTGGAGGCGGCCGAGCGCCGTCAGGACGCCCTGCTCGCGAGCCTGCTCTCGAGCCTGGCTCACGAGCTCCGCAACCCGCTCGCGCCGATCCGCTCGGGCATCGAGCTGCTCTTCGACGACGACGCCGATCCCGACGCGATGGCCCTCAGCCTCGGCATCATGGCCCGGCAGGTCGCGCACCTGACCGAGCTGGTGGACGACCTGGTCGACGTGTCGCGCGTCCGACAGGGGACCCTGACGCTGCGTCGACGGCACGTGGACGTCGCCGACGCCGTCCGGAGCGCGCTCGAAGCGACGCGATCGCAGATCGAGCGGGCGGGTCATCGGCTCGAGCTGCACGCGCCGGACGAGCCGCTCGTGGTCGACGCCGACGTGACGCGCCTCGCGCAGGTGTTCACGAACCTCCTCGCCAACGCGATGAAGTACACGCCATCCGGCGGCCGGATCTCGATCTCGATGGGGCAGGAGGGCGACGACGTCGTGGTCTCGATCTCGGACGACGGCGCAGGGATCGACCCCGACATGCTGGAGGGCATCTTCGACCTGTTCGGGCAGGGCGGCGAGGGCCCCATGAAGGGCCAGACCGGTCTCGGCGTGGGCCTCTCGCTCGCGCGCTCGCTCGTGAGCCTGCACGGGGGGGCGATCAGCGCGAGCAGCCCCGGCGTCGGACGCGGGAGCGAGTTCACGGTGCGCCTCCCGCGTGTCCTCGCCCCCGGGGAGGTCCGCCACGAGTCCGACCGGCCCCCGGCGCCCGGCGAGATCCCGCGCCTCCGGGTCCTGGTCGTGGATGACAACCCGGACGCGATGGAGCTGCTCGCGCTCGGCCTCGCGCGCGCCGGTCACGAGGTGGAGACGGCCGCGGACGGAGAGGAGGCGATCGAGCGGGCCGAGCGCTTCCTGCCGCACGTCGTCTTGATGGATCTCGGCATGCCTCGCCTCGACGGGCTCTCCGCCGCGAAGGCGATCCGAGCCCAGCCGTGGTCCGCGGGCATGACCCTGGTCGCGCTGACCGGCTGGGGGCAGCGCGCCGACCGCGACGAGACCCGTGACGCCGGCTTCGACCACCACCTGGTCAAGCCCGCCAACCGCGCGGAGGTGCACGACATCCTCCGTCGAGCGGGCGCGCGCCTCGGGAGCTCGTGACGCCGCTGGCCGGCGGCCCGGCTCTCAGCCGAAGTAGATGATCGCCACGATCGCGACGCCCCAGAGGACGAGGTTCGCGATGAACGGGACGTCCTTCAACATCTCCTCGGTGGGGCTCTCGGCGTCCGGGCGGTTTCGGACCAGGTGGACGAAGCGCAGCACGCCGAAGAGGGTGAAGGCGGAGCTGATGACGAGGAGATCGCTCCCGAACGTGGCGCGGGTCGCGGGGTCGAGGGTGTAGAAGACGTAGGTCGCGACGGTGGCGATGCCGGTGGCCCAGAGGAGGCCCGTGACGACCTTCGCGCTGTACTGCTCGAGCACCTTGCGGCTGTGCGCGGAGCCGGACTTCTCCTGCTGCACCAGCTCGTGCATGCGCTTGCCGAGCCCGAGGAAGAGCGCGAGCAGGAAGGTGACGATCAGCAGGTACGCCGACGGCGGGACGTCGGCCGCGAAGGAGCCCGCGAGCACCCGCAGCTCGAACCCGAGCGCGATGCTCAGCACGTCGACGTACGCCACGCGCTTCATGCCGAAGCTGTAGGCGATGTTGTTGGTGAGGTAGCCGGCGAGGCTGGCCAGGAACCAGACGCCGAGGAACCAGGCCCCGCCGAGGGCGACGGCGGCGAGGAGCACCATCGCCATCTTGGCCGCGCCCACGCTGACCGCGCCGCTCGCGAGGGGGCGGTTCTTCTTCACCGGATGGGCGCGGTCCGCCTCGACGTCCACGAGGTCGTTGAGCACGTAGACCGCGCTGGCCAGGAGCGAGAAGCAGACGAAGCCCGCCGCCGCGCCGAGCACCTTGTCCCGGTCGAAGAGCTGCTGCGCGAACACCACCGGAGCGAGGACGAAGAGGTTCTTCACCCACTGGTGTGGTCGCATCGTGCGCAGGAGGCCCTTCACCATGGCGCGCGCGACCATAGTACGAGGTGCCCCCCGGCGCAGCCGAAGCGTGTCCGTTTCTCGGGTGACCGAAAACCGATCCCTCGGCTCGTACGTATGAACCCGAGAGGCGCCCTCCACCGGGCTTCTTTCGAGGTCGACGGGCCCGAATGGTCGGGTCACCGGGAGAGGGCGCCGCTTCCAACCGGCCGCCGCGCCTCTCCGAGCGCGACCGGAGCGCGGGTGGCTACGTCATCGTGCGCCACGGGCCGCGCGCGCTGGGCATGTCCCTCGACCGGGCGCGCGCCTACGGGGGCTGAAGGTTCGCGCAAAGGCGCAGAGGCGCAAAGAGGGGTTCACTTTGCGTCTTTGCGTCTTGGCGCGAAATTACCCGGTTCGGTCGCGAGGCCACTCGCCAGATCGACCTCGACCGCGCTCGAGAGCGAGCTCCCGTTTGCGTGGCGCTGAGAGCTCGCGCGAAGGCGCAGAGGCGCAAAGAGGGGTTCACTTGGCGTCTTGGCGCGAGAAGTGGCCGCCGGCGGATTCACGCTCAGTCTTTCGGGAACGTGACCGTGACCTCGGGGCGGTAGCCGAGCAGGCGCTCGGCGCGCTGGCCGTCGAGGACGACCCCGAAGTGGAGGCGGCCGCGGTTGAGGGCGTAGTCGAAGCTCGTGCCCCGCACCGCTCTCCGCAGCGAGTAGAGCGGCGTCATCAGCGGCCCCGGCACCGGCACGTCGACCCGGTCCGAGCGCCGGATGATCTCCTTGAGCGGGAGCGTGGTCGCGCCGGGGATCGTGAACACGCCCTCGGCGTCACTCCGCGCGGCGAGCGCGAGGGCCCGGCCGAGGTCGTCCTCGCTGATGAGGTTGAACACCGGGTCGTAGCCCATCGGGCGGAAGCAGACCTTGGCCCCCAGATAGTCGTGGAGCTGGCTGCCCGTGCGCGGGGCGAGGCACTCCGCCGCGCGCAAGACCGCCACGGAGAGCTTGGTCATCGCCATCCGGGCGCACACCGTCAGGTCCGCCTCCACCCGGTCGCGCACCCACTGCGGGGCGCGGGGGTCGAGGTTGAGCGGGTGCATCTCGTCCACGAGCGAGGGCAGCGCCTCGCCCACGTCGTGCACCTCGCCATAGCTCCGGTAGACGAAGCGGCGGATCGAGGGGTGCTCCGCGGCCAGGTCGAGCAGTCGCCGGGTCGCGAGCACGTTGAGCGCCCGGGCCCGCGCGCCGGTGGCGCCGAAGCGGCGGTGGGCCGCCATGTCCACGATGACCTCGACGCCCTCGTCGCGACAGCGCCCGAAGAGGAGCTCCCGCAGGTTGCGCTCTCGGGTCAGGTCGAGCCGCTCGTAGGCGACCCGGCCGTCGACCTCCACCATGGTCGGACGGATCTGCTCCGCCCCGACCGCGAGGATTCGCTCGGTGGAGGGGTCGGCGAGCAGGTGTCGGATCACGCTCGCGCCGATGGGCGTGGTGGCGCCCGTGAGCAGGAAGCGGCTCATCGAAAGACGCCCTTCCGCTCGCGGAGCGCGCCGTCGATGAGGGCCTGGACCTCCCGCGCGACTTCGGCCGCGGCCTCGCGAATGCGCCCCGGGTCTCGCGGATCACCCGGGAAGCGCTCGTGCAGCGCGAGGGGCTCGCCGTAGCGCACGTGGTAGTGGACGGGGAGCGGGAAGGGGAAGAGCGGCACGGGGAGGTACGGCGCGCCGAACGCGTGGAAGCGGTCGATCCGCGCGATGATCGGGAGCTGCTCCTCGGCGCCGACGATCGCGGTGGGCACGACCGGGGCGCGGTGCCTCAGGGCGAGCTCCGCGTGACCGGGGCGCCAGGGCTGGAGCCGGTAGCGCTCGGCGAAGGGCTTGCCGATGCCCACCGTGCCCTCCGGGAAGACCACCAGGAGCTGGCCGGTCGCGAGCACGTGCTCGACGTTGCGCCGCGTGCCGTTGATGGCGCCGGCCCGCGCGACGAGGGTGCTGAACCACGGCAGGCGCGGCACGAAGCGGTCGACCACGGAGCGGGGCAGCCGCGGTGGGTCGGTGCGCCGCAGTAGATCGGCGTGCAGCATCATCGCGTCGAAGGGGAGGGTCCCGCTGTGGTTCGCGGCCACGATCACGGGGCCCTCCGACGGCACGTGGTGGGCGCCGCGGCTCTCGACCCGAAACCACCGCTCGTAGAGCGGGCGCGTGAGGGCGAGCGCGACCCCGGTGCCGTCGGCGCTGGCGCCGAAGCAGTCGTAGCCCTCGCCGAGGTCGGCCTTCAGGGCCTCCGCGCGCGCCTCGAGCCGCGCGCCGAGCGCCCGCTGGATCAGGTTTCGTCGCCGCTTCACCGCGGTTGCACGTGCACCCGCGAATCGGGATTGCCAGCGAGGGAACATCCGCGGTGGGTTGCTTGTCCACCCGGACCGGCATGGGTACGGTCCCCCTCCCTCTTTTCGCCCGGAGCACTCCGTGAGCCGAAGCCCGGTTCGTTTCCTCCTCGTGGCGGCCTTGTCGCTGCTCTCCGTCCCGGCCCTCGCCCAGGACAACCCCTTCGAAGCCGAGCACCGGCGCCTCGAGTCCGAGGTGCGCCGGCAGGGCCGATCGCCCCGCGCCATCTTGCCCTTGCTCGATCTCTGGCGCCGATGGGGAGACGTGCGCCCCGAGGTCGCGATGGCGCACCTCGATCGGATCGTGAACGACCGTCGGGTGAACGCCCCGGTGCGGGCGTACGCGCGCAACCTCCGGGCCCGCGCCCGGGTGCGCATGGGAGACCTCGAGGCCAGCCGGGCCGAGGTGGAGGAGCTCGGCTACGTGCGGCACTGGCGCGTGATCGGGCCGTTCGACAACGAAGGCAAAGCCGGCTTCGACCGGGAGTACGCGCCCGAGGCCGGACGCATGGGCCCCGTCGACATGGACGCGCGCTACGAGGGGCGCGAGCGGCCCGTGTCCTGGCGCATGTACCCGGAGGTCACGCGCTTCGGCTACGTCTCCTTCGACGCGGTGTTCCGCCCCGACGCGAACGTGTGCGGCTACGCCGAGACCTTCGTCGAGTCCGAGCGCGCGCAGGCGCTCTCGCTCTGGGTCGGCGGCGGCGGCGCGGTGCGCGTGTGGTGGAACGGCGAGGTCGTGCACGAGGACGGCGCCTATCGGGTCCCGCACCCGGACCGCGCGGTCACGATGGTGGGCGCGCACCGCGGGCTCAACCGCGTGCTGGTCAAGGCGTGCGCGACCGACCGGACGTGGGGCTTCTACGTACGGATGGGCGACCCGCGCGGGGACGCGCCGAGCGGGCTGACGGTGCGGGCGACGGTGGACCCGGCCGAGGTCGCGCAGATCCAGGCGGGGCACGGCGTCTCGCGCCTGCCGCGCGCGCCCGTGGCGCCCTTCGCGGCGCTGACGGAGGCGGCGGAGGGAGACGACGCGTCGGCGCAGGCGCTCGAGGACCTCGCGCGCTTCCTGGTGCGCACCCGGTCCGACGACCCCGCGGAGGAGCGGGCCCGGCAGCTGGCGGCGCGGGCGGCGGAGGCCGAGCCGACGATCGAGCGGCTGACCCTCGCGGCGGCGCTCGCGAACCAGCGCGGAGAGTCGATGCGCTTCGCGGCGCGCGCCCGGGAGCTGTCCGCGGACGACCCGGACGCGATCCTGCTCGAGGCGCGCATGGCCGCGGGCGGACCGAGCCCGGAGCGGGCGCTGCCGATCCTCGAGCGGCTGCCGCGCGGGACCACCCAGCACATGCAAGGGACCGTGCTCGCCGCGGACATCCTGCGCTCGCTCGGGCTGCCGGAGACGGCGCGCGCGCGGGTGGAAGAGGTGGCGGCGCTGGCCCCGGGCGCGTCGAGCTGGATCGGGCAGCGCGCGAGCGCGGCGGGCTCGGCGGAGCGGCGCGACGAGATGATCCGGCTCCGGCGCGAGGTGCTCGCCGTCCGGTACGACGACCTCGGCTCGCGCCGGGTGCTGATCGACGACGCGCTGACGCGCGGGGAGGAGCGCGAGGTGCTGGCGCAGCTCGACGCGTACCGCGCGCTCTCGCCCGCGTGGAGCCGCACCTATCGCATGGCCGCGAGCATCTACGAGGCGCTCGAGCAGAACGACCAGGCCTTCGCGATGTACCGCCAGGGCCTCGAGATCGCGCCTGAGGACGCGTCGCTCTTCGTCGCGCACGGGCGCGCGCTGCTGCGCGCCGGGCAGCGTGACGCGGCGGCGGCGGCGTTCCGGGAGGCGCTCGCGTTCCGGCCCCAGGACCGCGCGACCCGAGAGCTGCTCGAGCAGCTCGCGCCGGAGGAGCGCATGGACGAGAGCTACGCGCTCGACCGCGCGGCGCTCCTGGCCCTGCGCGGCGAGGAGAACGGCTACCCGCTCTCGGTCCTCTCGGACACGACCGTGAACACCGTCTTCGAGAGCGGGCTCGGCTCGTCCTTCCACCAGGTCGCGGTGCAGATCCACGACGAGGAGGGCGCGCGGCAGTGGCGCACCTACGCCATCCAGTTCGACCCCGACGTGCAGCGCGTCGACATCCGTCAGGCGCGGGTCTTCCGCGGCGGCCAGACCCTCTCGGCCGCGCGCACCTTCGAGCAGCAGCTCGGCCAGCCCTGGTACCGGATCTACTACGACACCCGCGCGCTCGTCGTGGTCTTCCCCGACCTCGAGCCCGGCGACGTGGTGGAGCTGGCCTACCGGACCGACGACGTCGCGCCGCGCAACCTCTTCGACGACTACTACGGCGCGATCACCTACCTCCAGCGCTCGGTGCCGGTGCGGCGCCTGGAGTGGGTGCTCATCACGCCGGAGAGCCGGCAGTTCCACTTCAACACGCCCGAGATGCGAGGGCTCGAGCACGCGCAGGAGGTCGAGGACGGGACGCGCGTCGACCGCTTCCGCGTCGAGAACGTGCCCGCGCTCCAGCAGGAGCCCTCGATGCCGGGCATGACCGAGGTCGCGCCCTACCTGCACGTCTCCACCTACCGGACCTGGGAGGACGTGGGGCGCTGGTACTGGGGCCTCATCCAGGATCAGCTCTACGCCGACGAGAGCCTGCGCGAGACGGTGCGCGAGGTGGTCGCGGGCGCGAGCGACACGCGCGAGAAGGTGCAGCGGATCTACGACTGGGTGATCCGCAACACGCGCTACGTCGCGCTCGAGTTCGGCATCCACGGCTTCTTGCCGTACCGCGTGCCGGACATCGTCAACCGCGGCTTCGGCGACTGCAAGGACAAGGCGTCGCTCATCTACACCATGCTCCGCGAGGCGGGGATCGACGCGCGCATCGTGCTCACGCGCACCCGCCGCAACGGCCGCATCGAGGACCTGCCCGCGTCGCTCTCGGTCTTCGATCACGCCATCGCCTACGTGCCCGAGCTCGACCTCTATCTGGACGGCACGGCGGAGTTCACGGGGATCGACGAGCTGCCCCAGATGGATCAAGGCGTGACCGTGCTGCGCGTCGGTCCGGACGACGTGACGCTCACCCGCACGCCGGTGCTCGAGGCGAGCCAGAACCGGCGCAACCGGGAGGTGACGCTGACGCTCGAGCCGGACGGCGCGGGCGAGGTGGCGGTGCGCGAGACGATCGATGGCGTCGAGTCGCCCGCCTACCGCAGCCGCTACCAGGCGGAGGGGCTGCGCGAGGAGCGGCTCGGGCGCGCGATGCGCAACCTCTTCCCGGGCCTCGAGCTGTCGGACCACGGCTTCGAGAACCTCGACGACTTCAACGCGCCCGTGCAGATCCGATTCGAGGGCCGGGCGCCGCAGCTCGCGGTGCGCGACGGACGCACCCTGCGCGTCGCGCCGACCGCGATGCACGATCTCTCGCGCAACCTGGCGCCCGCCTCCACGCGTCGCCTCCCGCTGGATCTCGGCTTGCGGACCTCGTACCAGGAGACGCGCCGGGTCGTGCTGCCGCGCGGCTTCACGGTCTCGGAGCTGCCCGACGGCGGCGTCGCGGAGTCCGAGTTCGGGCGGCTCTCGGTCGCGTTCGAGCGCGACGGACGCGAGGTGCGCGCGGTGACGGAGTTCGCGCTGAACGTGGACCGCGTCTCGCCCGACCAGTACCCGGCCTTCCGCTCGTGGGTCGAGCAGGCCGATCGATTGCTACGCCAGCGCATCACGCTCTCGGCGGGAGGTGAGCGATGAGTCGCTCGATTCGACGGACGCTCTTCGTGGCGCTGATCGCGCTCGCGACGGCCTGTTCGGGCGCGCGTCACGGCGCCGCGCCCACCATCGACGACGTGCGTCGGCGCGCGATGGAGCGGCCCGACGACCCCGAGGCGCAGCGCGCGCGGGCCGAGGCCGAGCTGCTCATGCGCGGCGGCGATCCGTCGAGCGCGGCGGAGCACCTCGCGCACGCGCTCGAGATGGAGGACGACCTCGGCCTCCGGCTCCTGCTCGGCGTCGAGCGGGAGCTGCACGGCCACCCCTCGGAGGCGCTCGACGCCTACCTCGACGTGCTCGCGCGGGCCGCGCGCTCCGACGATCCGGCGGCCCCAGGCATCGCGGAGATCGCGGCGGCCGAGGTCGAGGCGCTCGACGACGCGGTGGAGCGATACCCCGCGCGGGTGGTCGAGGCGCTCGCGCCCCTCGCCGCGTCGCCCGGCCAGCTCGGAGACGGCGCCCGCGCGGCGATCACGGATCTGCTCATCGACCTCGCCTACCGCCGCGCCGATCTCGAGCGGGTGGCGGAGCTCCAGGCGCAGCAGCGCTGCGTGACCGAGTGGCGCGTCGCCGGCCCGATCGGCCCCCGGCACCTGCTCGGCTTCGACCAGGCCCTGGCGCCCGAGCGCGACGCCCGGCTCGCCGATCGCTACGACCTCGGGCCGGCGCGCGGGGAGCGGGACACGCGCACCGTGCAGGCGCGCGGCTGCAACGCGCACCTCGGCGGCGGTCCGGTCGGGGGCGGCGGCACGACCTACGCCGAGGCCACCATCACCATCCCGGAGACCGGGCGGTGGGTCCTCCGCTTCGAGACGCCGAACGCGGCGGAGCTGCACGTGGACGGGGAGCGCGTCGCGCGCCTCGACCGGCGCGACGAGGTGATGCCGCGCGTGAGCCATCACCCGATGCAGCTCGAGGCGGGCGAGCACCTCGTGCGGGTGAAGATCAGCAGCCGCCACCCCAACCCGGTGCTGGCGCTGAGCGCGTCGCGGGCTGCGGGCGAGCCGGGCGGCGGTGACATCGAGGGCGAGCGCCTCGTGCACGAGTACGTGCGGATCCAGCGCGCCATCAGCCGGGGTGACGTCGTCGCCGCGCGGGAGGAGGTGCGCGATCAGCTGCACGCGGACGGCTCGCCCGTCTTCCTGATCAGCGGCGCCGCGGCCGCGCTCAACGACCCACTCCGCTCCTCCGAGGTGCGGCACGACGAGGCGCGGCGTCTCCTGACGTTCGCCGCCGATCGCGATCCCGACGCGTGGTGGCCGCGCCTGACCCTCGCGCAGCTCGAGGCGAACGAGGGCCGAGACCTCGTCGCGATCGGCGCGATGCGTGAAGGCATGGAGCGCTGGCCGCGGCTCGTGATCTTCCCGCTCCAGCTGGTGGACTACCTCGAGTCCAAGGGCTGGCGCGCGCAGGCGAGCGAGGCCATCACTGCGGCGCGAGAGACGGTGCCCGACGCGTGCCGACCCCGCCGCGCCGCGCTCAACGAGGCGCGCCGACGGAGCCGCGCCGCCGACGAGATGGAGCACGCGCGCGCGCTCGTGGAGTGCGACGCGCGCTCGGACGCGCTGATGAGCGCCTTCGCGCGCCGACGTCAGTGGGACGAGGCGGCGGAGGAGCTGGCGCGACTCGCGCGGCTCGAGCCGGAGGAGAGCACCCTCGGGGAGCTGCGCGCGCGCCTCGAGCTGGCGCAGGGGCGCGGCGACGAGGCCTCGATCGCGCAGCTGATCACCCGCATCCAGGAGAAGATCCCGCTCTCGGCCGGCGTGGTGATGATGGAGGCCGATCGGCACTTCGCCGAGGGTGACGCGCAGGCGGCGCGGGCCCGGATCCGTCAGGCGCTCGAGCGCGAGCCCGAGGCGATGATGGAGCTGCGGCGCACGCTCCGCGCGATGGGCGGCGAGAGCCCGCTCGAGGACTTCCGGCGCGACGGGGCCGAGGTGATCGGCGCGCTCGAGGAGAGCGGCCGCACCTACGAGGAGCCGATGGTGCTGGTCTTCGACTACACCGTCTACCGCGTGTTCACCGACGGCTCGATGCTCGAGCTGACGCACAACATATTCCGCCTCCAGAGCCAGGAGGCGGTCGACGCGATGGGCGAGTTCGCGGTCCCGGAGGGCGCGCAGATGCTGACGCTCCAGACGGTGAAGGCCGACGGAACGCGCCTCGAGCCGGACGAGATCGCGGGCAAGGACACCATCAGCTTCCCGAACCTCTCCATCGGCGACTACATCGAGTTCGAATACCTGCGGGCCGAGCCTTCGCCCGCCGGCTACCCGCGCGGCTTCCTCGGCGGCCGCTTCTACTTCCGCAACTACGAGACGCCCTTCGACCTCAGCCAGCTCACCGTGGTCACCCCCGAGGACGTGCCGCTCGTCGTCGACCCGCGCGGAGAGGCGCCCGAGGCCGAGCAGGAGACGCACGACGGCCTGCGCGTGCACCGATGGACGGTGCGCGAGAGCCGCCCCTTCGAGCAGGAGCCGGCGTCGATCGCGGCGCGCGAGTTCTTCCCCTCCATCGCGTGGGGCCATCAGGCGAGCTGGGCGCAGTACGTCGAGACCCTGCGCGACGTCCTGGCGGATCGGGACGTGCGCGACCCGGCGGCGGAGCGGCTCGCCCGCGAGATCATCGGCGACGCGCGCACCACCCCCGAGCAGCGCGCAGCGCGGCTGCATCGCTGGGTCCTGGAGAACGTGGAGGACTCGAACGACGTCTTCGGGCTCGCGCCGGCCATGCTCGCGGCGCGCACCGGCAACCGGACGCGCGTGCTCGGCTACCTGATGAGGCTGGCCGGCGTGGAGACGGAGCTCGGCCTGGCGCGGAGCTACGCGGGCGACCAGACCGAGGGGCAGCTGCCCGACGACGACACCTACCAGAACCTCGTCCTGCGCATGCAGGGGAGCGAGGGGCCGGTGTGGATCCACGCGGGCGCCCGCGGCGCGCCCTTCGAGTACGTGCCCCCGGTGCTCGCGGGCATGGACGCGCTGATGCTCACGCCCGAGGCGGAGCGCGCGCGGCTCGATGAGCGCGACCTCGAGGCCGATCTCCGCACGGTGGAGGTGGACGTGGATCTGCGCGAGGACGGCAGCGCGCGGATGAACGTCGTGGAGACCTTCCGCGGCAGCGGCGCGGTGCTCTGGCGCAACCAGCTCGAGGAGATCCCGCAGGCGGATCTCGAGCAGCAGTTCGAGTCGGCCTACGTGGCCAACCTGATCCCGGGCGCGGAGCTGCGGCGGCTCGTGGTGGCGGGGCGCGAGGATCCCGAGGGGCCGATGATCCTGCGCTACGAGGTGGAGGTCCCCGGCCTCGCGCGCCAGACCCGGGGTGGCCTGACGGTGCCGCCGCTCTACCGCGCGCAGCTCGGCCCGCAGTACGCGCGGGTCGCGTCGCGGGACATCCCGCAGCTGATCCCGACCGGCCTCGCGCTCGACGTCGACGTGCGCTTGCGCGTCCCCGAGGGCGCCCGCGTGGACGACGCGCCCGGGCCGTCGACCCTCGAGTCGATCCACGGCGCGCGGGTCGAGATCGAGGCCGAGCGCACCGAGGAGGGGCTGCGGATCCAGCGCCGCTACCGGGTGCCGCGCATGCGCGTCTCGCCCGAGGAGTACCGCGCGTTCGCACGCTTCGCGCGCGGGTCCGACGAGGCCGAGTCGGCGGAGATCCGCCTGAGCCGGTAGCCGTCAGTCCGGGCAGCTCAGGGCGTAGCGCTCGGCGATCGCGTCGAGCGTTCGCTCGAGCGGGGCGCCGAGGTTGCTGGCGCACACCGTTCCGTAGATGGCGGCGCCTCCGCCCTCCTCGAGCGCTCGACCCAGCTCGACCAGCCGGCGCGGCGGGTAGGCGTTGCCCCCGCCTCCGCTGCAGCTCGCCTCCAGCCTGGTGCCGCTCGAGTCGACGCGCTCGCTCATCTCCGGGGCGTCCAGGATACGCGCGGAGTCCTCCTCCACGAGGCGCGGCGGGATGCCGCCGACGACGAGGAGGATGGTGTCTTCGGGCGCGTGCACGGCCGCCAACCCGCGCCGATAGCGCTCGACGTCGTGCAGCGCCTCGGGGTGCTCGTGGCAACGCAGGTTGAGATCCGTCGCGGCGTAGCGGGACTCCGCGCTCGGGTCCGTCAGGTCCGGGTCCGCCATCGAGCAGTCGTCCTCGTCCGTGACGATGGCCACGACCAGGATCGAGTCGGGTCGGAGGAAGCCCTCGTGCAGCGTGTCGCCGAGGCCCACGGTGTCGCGGAAGAAGCGCGTGCTCGACGTCGACGGCGTCACCGCCTTCAGCATCGCCTCGAGGGGCTGCTCGAACCCGCAGCCGCCGGTGCCCACCTGCATGACGCAGCGCAGGTACTCCTCCGCCTGGTCGCGCGCGCCGGTGTCGGGCTCGAACGAGAAGAACCGCGGGAAGGTCGCGTCCGAGCACGCGCCCGCGCGAGAGCGCGTCTGGAATTCCCCGTCCTCTCCCACGCTGGAGCAGGTGGGCAGCGTGTGGACGGAGCCGAGGTCGGGCGTCGTGATGCCCACGTGCACGGAGTCGAGCGCGGGCAGCGAGCCCAGCGGCGCGTCCCAGCGCTCCAGGAACCCGCGGAGCAGGCTCGCGAAGGCCATCTGCTCCTCGACCATGGAGTTCGAGCTGTCGATCACGAGCAGCACGTCGATCGGCGGTGAGCGCGGCGCGCAGCAGACTCCGCCGCGACAGATGTCGTCGCACGCCACCCCGCAGGCCCCGCAGTTCGTGGGATCGACCGCGAGGTCCACGCACGCGCCGTCGCAGCGGGCCGCCTCGCACGCGCACGCCCCCTCCACGCACACCTCGCCGCCGAGGCAGAGCGCGTCCCCCTCGTCGGTCCGCGCGTCGCAGTCGTCGTCGACGCCGTTGCAGCTCTCCTCGACGGCCAGGCACGGGCGGTCGGCGCGCACCGTCGCGTCGCGCGCGGACGCGTCGTCGGGCGGATCGAGGTCGAGGAGCAGGCCGCAGCCCGTGAGCCAGAGCCCGACGAACACGGCCGCGCAGACGCGAGACATGGTCGTAGCGTAGCAGCCCCCCGCGATGCAGACGGCGCGCCGGCTGGCGTCGCAAGGTGGCTTGAGATACCGTTCCGGACCCGCGTGGGCTGCAGTGATGGTCCGCGTAGAGGGATACTGGCGAGTCGGCACGTGAACCCACCCGTCGATCGAGGACACGCGGATTACGAGGCACAAGGGCGCGTCGATTTCTGGCGCGTGTACCTCGAGCACCACGCCGCGGTGGAGGCGGCGTCGGTGGAGGTCGCGCGCGCCGACCCGCGGTTCGGACCGATCGTCGCGGCCGTCCCCGAGGAGGAGATGGCCCGCCAGTCGGCGGAGGGGCTCGAGCGGCTGCGGCGCGCGTTCGAGGCGAACGAGTGGGACGCCTACGAAGCGCACCTGCGCACGCAGGGCGAGGCCTACGCAGCGATCGGGGTCGACTTCGCGGCCTGGCATCGGCTCATCCGGGCCGCGGAGCGCGAGCTGACGATGAAGCTCGTCGCGCAACACGCGGGCGATCCGGCGCGGCTCACGCGTGCCCTCGACGCGATGCAGGCGTTCTTCGCCCGCGCGGTCACCGTGCTGCACGACGCCTTCCTCACCCGCAGCCTGGCCGAGCGCGAGCGGATCGAGAGCGCGCTCCGCATCAGCGACATGCGCTTCCGCCGGCTCGCGGAGTCGGGCCTGCTCGGCGTGATGGTCTGCGACCTCCACGGCAACATCTCCGAGGCCAACGAGACCTTCCTCGAGATCGTCGGTCACACGCGCGCCGAGCTGGAGGCGGGCGAGGTGCGCTGGGGGGAGATGACGCCCCCCGAGTGGGAGGCGGCCGACCTGGCGGCCATCGAGGAGCTCGAGGCGCACGGGATCGCGAGCCCCTTCGAGAAGGAGTACTTCCGCGGGGACGGCGGCCGGGTCCCGGTGCTCCTCTGCGTGGCCATGCTCGAGGCGCCGGAGTGCATCTGCCTGGTGCTCGACATCACCCAGCGCAGGCAGCTCGAGAGCGTGCGAGAGCGCGCGCGGAAGCTCGAGCTCGAGAACCGGCGCGTCCAGGAGGCGAGCCAGCTCAAGAGCGAGTTCCTCGCGAACATGTCGCACGAGCTGCGCACGCCGCTCAACGCGATCATCGGCTTCGCGGAGCTGCTGCACGACGGCGCGGTGCCGCCCGAGGCGCCCGAGCACCGGGAGTTCCTCGGCGACATCCTGACCAGCGGCCGGCACCTGCTGGCCCTCATCAACGACGTGCTCGACCTCAGCAAGGTCGAGGCGGGCAAGCTCGAGCTCTTCCCCGAGCGGGTGGCGCTCGAGCCGCTGATCGGCGAGGTCGTCTCGATCCTGCGCACCACCGCCGCGAACCGGGGCGTGCGCGTGCAGATCGACGTCGACCCGGCGCTCGAGTCGGTCGAGCTGGACCCGTCGCGCGCCAAGCAGGTGCTCTACAACTACCTCTCCAACGCGCTGAAGTTCGGACGGGAGGACGGTCGCGTCACGGTCCGCGCGCACGCCGAGACGGAGGACGTCTTCCGGCTCGAGGTTGAAGACGACGGGATCGGCATCTCCGCTGCCGACCGAGGGCGCCTCTTCGTCGAGTTCCAGCAGCTCGACGGCGGCGCGAGCAAGCATCACGAGGGGACCGGCCTCGGGCTCGCGCTCACGCGGCGGCTCGTGGAGGCGATGGGCGGCTCGGTCGGCGTCGACAGCGAGCCCGGCGAAGGCAGCACGTTCTTCGCGGTCTTGCCGCGCCGCGCCGCGAAGGGCCACGCGCTCCCGGAGCCGCGGATCTTCGAGCCCGCCCCGGGAGCCCCGCGCATCCTCGTGGTCGAGGACGACGCGCGCGACCAGACCCGCATCGCCGGCGCGCTCACCGAGGCCGGCTACGGCGTGGAGACGGTCTCGACCGCGGCGCAGGCCCTGGCTCGCTGTCGGGAGACCGACTTCGCTGCGATCACCCTCGACCTGCTGCTGCCCGATCGGACGGGGCTCGAGGTCCTCCAGGCGATCCGCGCCGGTGGCCGCAACCGAGACGTGCCGGTCATCGTCATCACGGTGGTGACGGAGCACGGCGTGATCGGCGGCTTCGCCGTGCAAGATGTATTGCCGAAGCCGGTCGACGCGGGCCGGCTCGTCGAGGCGCTGGACCGGGCGGGCGTGAGCACGGGGAGCGGCGAGGTGTGGGTGGTCGACGACGACGCGGCGGCGCTCGCGCAGATGACGCGCTCGCTGGACGAGCTGGGCTACCCGCACCGCGCGCTGGACGACGCGCGCCGGGCCCTCGAGGCGCTGTCGAGCACGCGCCCGGCGGCGATCGTGCTCGACCTGGTGATGCCGGAGCTGGACGGCTTCGCGTTCCTCGAGCAGCTCCGGATGCGCCCGGAGCACCGTCGGCTGCCCGTGCTGGTGTGGACGGCGAAGGACCTCAGCGCGGACGAGCGCGCGCGGCTGACCGAGGCCGCGCAGGGCATCGTCCCGAAGACCGGGGACCTCGGACGCGGCGTCGTCGAGGCGCTGTCGAGCCTGGTGCCGCCGCCCTCCGCCGCGCCGCCCTCCGCCGCGCCGCCCTCCGCCGCGCCGCCCTCCGCGTCCACCAAGGAGTCGCCGTGAACGGGACCCGCGTGCTCGTCGTCGAGGACAGCGCCGTCAACGCGAAGCTGGTCGCCTACGTGCTCGGCGCGCGCGGCTGCGAGGTGGAGATCGCGGCCAGCGCCCGCGAGGCGCGCACGATCCTCGAAGGCTTCACGCCCGAGGTGGTGCTCATGGATCTGCAGATGCCGGAGGAGGACGGGCTCACGTTCACGCGCGCCCTCCGACGAGACCCCGCGATGCGAGACGTCGCCATCGTGGCCGTGACCGCCTACGCGATGAAGGGCGACGCCGAGCGCGCGATCGCGGCGGGCTGCGACGGGTACATCACCAAGCCCATCGACACGCGCACCTTCGCGGACGAGCTGGCCGAGCTGCTCGCGGGGCGCTCGGCGTGACCGCTCGATCGCGCGTGCTCCTCGTCGAGGACAACCCCATCACGCAGAAGCTCGTCCACTTCGCGCTCGATCGCGCGGGCTTCGAGGTCAGGCTCGCGCCCGACGCCGCGACCGCCCGTGGCGAGCTGAGCGCGGGCGGTGTGGACCTGGTGTTGCTGGATCTGGTCCTGCCCGACGGCGACGGATTCAGCCTCGCCGAGTGGATCCGGGCCGACCCTGCGCGCGCGGACCTCTCCTTGCTCGCCTTCACGGGGCTGGTCTCCGCGGCCGACGAGGCGCGCATCTCGGCTGTCGGCTTCGACGACGTCGTGATCAAGCCGATCGAGCCGTCCCGGCTGATCGACACCGTGCGCGCGCACCTGCCGGTGCACCGCGGCGACGTCGACGCCTTCGGGACGGGCCGCCGGCTGCTCCTGGCCGACGATGATCCGGGGCAGCGGAAGCTCGCGGCGTTCCGCCTCCGCAAGCTCGGCTTCGACGTCGAGCTGGCGAGCGACGGCAAGGCGGCGCTCTCGGCGGCGCGCGCCAGGCGACCGGACGCCATCGTCTCCGACGTGCTGATGCCCGAGATCGACGGCTTCGCGCTCTGCCGGGAGGTCCGCCGTGATCCCACCCTGCGCTCGGTCCCGGTCCTGCTGGTGACGAACAGCTACGTCGCGCCCGCCGATCGAGAGCTCGCGCACGGGGTGGGCGCGTTCGATCTGGTGCTGCGCACGCCCGATCTCCGGGAGGCGCTCCAGCGGCTGCGCGACTGCCTCGACGCGGCGCCCGCGCCCCTCGCCCCGGGGCCGGACACGCCCGACGCCACCGCCGGCGCGCTGGACCGCGCGCACCTCCGGCGCGTGCTCCGACAGCTCGAGCGCCAGGTGGCCATCAACGGCCGGGTCGGCCAGCGCGCGGCGTTGCTCTCCGCGGAGCTGTCGGTCCTGACGGGCATCGCGCAGGCGCTGACCGAGCACTCGGACGTGCAGGAGACGCTCAGGCACGTGCTCGCGGCGTGCTTCGACGCGGCCGGCATCTCGGTGGGCGCGCTCTACCTCTGCGACCAGGGCGTCAAGCGCGTCCTGCGTGTGGGGATGTCGCCCCGCTGGGACGAGGCGGAGCTGGAGCGCTTCTTCGGGGAGCCGCAGCTCCTCGAGGAGACGGTGTTCCAGCAGCGGCCGCTCGTCATCCCGTCCGAGCAGGTCTCGGCGGAGCGCGGGCGCGCCATCCTCAGCCGCGCGGGGGTCAACGAGGTGCTCCTGACGCCGCTGGGCTCGAGTGAGAAGCCGATGGGGGCCCTGCTCACGGTGTCCCACGGCGCGCAGCTCACGCTCCACGATCGCCGCCAGTTCGCGGAGGCCGTGGCCGGGCAGATCACGCAGGCGCTCGCGGTGGCGGGCGCGTTCGCGGAGAGCGTCGAGGCGCGCCGACAAGCGCAGGAGCAGGCGGCGGTCCTCACGTCGATCCTCGCCAACATCGCCGACGCGGTCGTGGTGGCGGACTCCGAGGGCACGATCACCCACTCGAACCACGCGGCGCAGGCCATCTTCGGCGACCACTCGGCGGGGCACCTGCGGCACGACCGGTGGAGCGAGGCGGTGGGGCTGTTCCTCGAGGACGCCGTCACGCCCTTCCCGTCGGAGCGACTCCCGCTCGCGCGGGCCATCCGCGGAGAGTCGGTCGAGCGCGAGCAGGTTCACGTGCGGAACCCCAGGACGCCGCCCGATGGGTCCTGGTGGAGCGTCAGCGCGCGCCCCCTCGAGCTCTCGGACGGCGCTCGCATCGGCGGCGTGGCCGTGTTCCGCGACGTGACGGCGGAGCGGCGCGCGCAGGAGCAGCTCATGGTCGCCGACCGCATGGCGTCCCTCGGGCTGCTCGCCGCGGGCGTGGCGCACGAGATCAACAACCCGCTCGCGGCGGTGATGGCGAACCTCGAGCTGATCGAGGACGAGCTCGTCGCGGCGGGGACCGACGGCGGCGAGATGGCGGAGATGCTCGCCGACGCGCAGGAGGGGGCGCGCCGCGTGCAGGCGATCGTGCGCGACCTGAAGACCTTCTCGCGTCCCCGCCAGGGCTCGGACGCGACCGCGAATCTCGAGCGGGTCCTCGCGTCGAGCGCGCGCATGGCCCACAACGAGATCCGCCACCGCGCGACGCTCGACATGCAGGTGAGCGACCTGCCGCACGTGCACGGCTCGGAGTCGCGGCTCGGGCAGGTCTTCCTGAACCTGCTGGTGAACGCCGCCCAGGCCATCCCCGACGGCGCCGGCCGCGAGCACGCGATCCGCATTCGCACACGCGCGCCGGATCCACAGCGCGTCGAGGTCGAGATCTCGGACACGGGCGAGGGCATGGACGAAGAGACGATGCGTAAGCTCTTCTCGCCGTTCTATACCACCAAGGAGCGCGGCGGCGGGACCGGGCTCGGGCTGGCCATCTGCCACCGCATCGTGACCGAGGTGGGCGGCGAGATCGGCGTGCGCAGCCAGATCGGGATGGGCACGACGTTCACCGTTCGCCTCCGCGCCGCCGCCCCCGCGGCCCCGGTGGAGCGCCGACCGGCGCCGAGCCCACCGACCCCCTCGGCGCGGAGCCGCATCCTGGTCGTCGACGACGAGCCCAGCGTGGGGATCGCGGTCCAGCGCGTGCTGTCGCGGGACCACGACGTGTCCGTGGAGACGGATCCGGTGGTGGCGCTCGAGCGGGTGCGCGGCGGTGAGCTCTTCGACCTCGTGCTCTGCGACCTGATGATGCCGCGCCTGGGCGGGCCCGAGTTCCACGCGGAGCTCGCCCGGGTCGCGCCCTCGCTCGCGAGCACGATGGTGATCCTGACGGGGGGCGCGTTCACGGACGCGGCCCGCGAGTTCCTCGCCGAGCGCGAGAACCCCTGCATCGAGAAGCCCTTCGACGTGCGCGGCCTCCGCCGCACCATCGACACCCAGCTCCGTCGCTCGTAGGTAGGGCGCGCCTACCGTCGCCGTACGACGCGGCAGGCGCGGGCCTCGCCGAGCTCGCACGCGCGCTCGAAGAGGCCGCGGGCGCGCGCGCGGTCGCGCTCCACGCCGAGGCCGCTCGCGAAGGCGGCGGCGAGGTTGAAGCAGCCCAGGGAGTGACCCGCGTCGCAGGCGCGCGTAAAGAGAGCGCTCGCCCGATCGTGGTCGCGCTCGACCCCGCGCGCGGTGCCGTAGAGGCTGCCCAGGCCGACGCAGCCGCCCGCGTCTCCCGCCTCGCACGCGCGCTCGTAGAGGGACCGCGCCCGCGCGTAGTCGCGCTCCACCCCGCGGCCCTCTTCGTACAGCTCCCCGAGCGAGCGGCAGCCGGCGAAGCGCGCGTCGACGCAGCCGCGCTCGAGCAGCTCTCGGGCGCGCGCGAGATCGGCCTCCACGCCGCGCCCCTCCGCGTACAAGACGCCGAGGTTGACGCACGCCTCGACGTGGTCCGCCTCGCAGGCCTCGGTGTAGATCGAGACGGCGCGCGCGAGGTCGGCCTCGACCCCGATCCCCTCCTCGTAGAGCACGCCCCAGCGCGCGCACGCCGCGCCCACGCCCGCGCCGCACGCCTGCTCGAAGAGCGTGGCGGCCCGAACCGGGTCGGCGCCCTCCCCACGCTCGAGCCCGAGCGCGAGGTTGTGACACGCGCGCGCGTCGCCCCCGTCGCAGCCGCGCTCGAAGAGCGGCGCCGCCGCCGCCTCGTCCGCCTCGCCCCCGACCCCGTGCCGGTGCATCAGGCCGAGGTTGTTGCACGCGGCGAAGATCCCTCCGTCGCACGCGGCGGCGAAGAGCGCGCGCGCCCGCCCGTGATCGGGCTCCGCGGCGCGAGGCCCGCCGAGCAAGACCGCGAGGTCGTAGCAAGCGAGCGCGTCGTTCGCCTCGCAGCCACGCTCGAAGAGGCTCCGCGCGCGGGCCGGGTTGCGCGTGGTCCCGTCGCCGTTGTGGTAGCGGGAGCCGGCCGCCGTGCATCCGCGCCCCTCGCCGCCCTCGCACGCGCGCTCGTAGAGGACGATGGCCTGCGCCACGTCGACCTCGACGCCGTCGCCCGTCTCGAAGGCGCGCCCCAGCGAGAGACACGCCGCGGCGTCCCCGCCCTCGCACGCCGTGGCCGGGCTCGACGCCGGCTGCCCCGCGCCCTCGGCCCCGCCGCAGCCCACGACCAGCGCGAGCGACACGAGCGTCAGCGCTCCCGGTTCCCATCCCCGCATGCGGCGAGACTACCCTCTCTCGTACGCGCCTGCGCGCTCAGCCGTCGCCGAGCCCGAGCGACGCGTGCGCGCCCGTCGCCCGGACGTCGTCGGCGAAGGCCTCCATCGGCTCCCAGCTCTCGGGGGACACGTCGGGCACGGCGCCCGCGGGGCACGGGTCGGCCACGCAGCGGTAGGGCGCGCCCTCGTACATCACGACGTCACCTGACGGGTAAGTGACCGGCGCGTCGCCGCCGAGCGAGGCGACGTCCGTCCAGAGCTCGAGCGAGAGGTAGTCGAAGTCGTCGGGGAGGCCGGCGTCTCTGAAGGCGATCGGGGGCAACGAGACCATCTCATTGTCGGCCCCGATGAAGCCGGTCGCCTCGCCGTTGCACTCGGCCGGCACGGGGCTGCAGAGGCGGTCGCCGTCGTCGAACCGGTTGCCGCGCACCTCGAAGTCGGTCGCGCCGTTGCCCTGACGGATCATGTGACCGGGCGGCGTGGCGTCGGTGTAGACCTCGTCCCGATCGAAGTGATGGCCGCGGATCTCGTTGTTCGCGATCGTGAAGGTCAGGGGCTCGACGTCCCGCGCGATGCCGTACACGGCGAGGTTCCGGAAGTGACCGAGGTAGTTGTCCTCGACGATCACGCCGTCCCCCGCCGCGTGCGCGTCGCCCGGGACGTCGTTGCCGAAGAGCCCCACCATCGAGCCCGCGGCGCCGAGGAACACGTTGTGGTGCACGCGCGTGACGCCCGACCGGATCGACACCTGGAGGTTGCCGTCCTGGAAGCGCTGGAACGCGTCGCGCCAGTCGATGGCCGAGGGGCCGAAGACGTTGTGGTGGACCTCGTTGTCGCCCGCGAGCTGACCGAGCTGGATCGACTCCGTGCCCGCGCGCAGCACTCGGTTGTAGCTGACGTCGAAGCCCTCCAGCGTGTGCTGGGGCTGGCTCTGGGTGCTCCCCAGGTACATGCCCTCGCTGACGGTGTCGTGAATGTAGTTGTCGTGGATCCAGACGTCGCGCATCGTGGCCGAGGCGTCGTCGTCGGTCTTGATCAGCATCCCCGCGAAGCCCACGCCGCGGATCTCGATGAACTCGAGCTCGAAGTCGCTCGCCCCGCCGCCCACGCCCAGGCCGCTCCGGCCGGACTCCGCGTGGGCGTCGTCGATGAGGAAGCCGTAGCGGCCCGCGCTGCTCGCGTAGGCGTTGTCGCGGTGGCCGGGGAACGCGGCGTCGCCGGTCCCCGAGACCGGGTCGTAGCGCCCGGAGAGCACGAACCCCGACCCGCCCTCGATGACGAAGAGGTAGTGATGGCCGAGCCCGCCCACGCGGACCTGGCCGCCGAGGTTGGTGACCACGAGCGGGCGCGCGTCCCGATCGCGCGCGGGCAGGTTGCCGAGGCGGATGAAGGGGTAGTGCCCGGCGGGGATGTAGAGGCGGTCCAGGGTCTCCCAGTCCACCTCGGGGAAGCGGTCCTGGAGGTCCGGGATGTACATGCCCATGCCCTCGTCCACCGCGGGCAGGGTGAAGGTCGTGGTCGGCTCGCCCAGGCGCCCGTCGGGGAGGCGCGCCGTGACGCCCACCGCCCCGGGAGGCACCTCGCCATCCGTCCCCGCGTCCATCGGGGCGGGCGCTCCGTCGGGCCCAGGGGCGGGGGCGCCGTCCGGGAGCGGGCTGGTGTCTGCGTCCGCGGCGGGCACGACCTCGCCGTCGCAGGCGGCGAGGAGGACCAGGAGCGCGAGCGAGCCGGGAAGCCAACGTGTCATCGCGATCGACGCTATCACGCGCGTCGGCGGCGATCGCGAGCCGGCATGAATTGGCGTTCAGCCCTCGGCGGCGCGCGCGTGGCGGGAGAGCCGCTCGGCCACCTCGGGCCAGAGCCCGGGCGGGAAGTCGTGGCCCATGCCTTCGACCATCCACAGCTCGGCGTCCGGGATGGCCTCCGCCGTGGCGCGCCCGCCCCACGGGCGGATCAGCGGGTCGACGGTGCCGTGGATCACGAGCGTGGGCGCCCGCACGAAGCGGAGCCGGGCCGTGCGATCGCCGGTGGCGCCGATCGCGCCGAGGTGCCGCAGGAAGCCGCGCGGGTTGAAGCCGCGGTCCCAGCTCGCCGCCGCCGTGTCGCGCACCCAGGCCTCGTCGAAGTCGTACCCGGTGCTCCGGATGACGCGAAAGAGGTTGACGTTCCGCTCGACGGACTCGTCCTTGGTGCGCGGCGCCTTCTGGAACAGGGCGCCGAGCGCGCGCGGCTCGCTGAGGAGCCCGGGCTTGCCCGTGGTGCTCATCATCGAGACGAGCGAGCGGACCCGGTGCGGATGCGTGAAGGCGAGGGTCTGCGCGATCATGCCGCCCATCGAGGCGCCGACGATGTGCGCGTCCTCGAGGTCGAGCGCGTCGAGGAGGTGGGCCACGTCGTCGGCCATGTCCTCGAGCGAGTAGGGGGCCTGGACCCGGCGGCCGATCAGGCCCTTCAGGAGCGTCTCGCCCATCGGCGGGACGCCGAGGTGGTGGAGGTGGCTCGAGCGGCCGACGTCACGGTTGTCGAAGCGGATGACGCGGTGACCCTGCGCCGCGAGCGCGTCACAGAAGCCGTCCGGCCACAGGATCATCTGGGCGCCGATGCCCATCACGAGCACGATGGGCGGGCCCTCACCGCGCTCGTCCCAGCAGAAGTCGAGCCCGTTGCCGAGCGCCGTGAATCGCTCCTCGGTCAACGCGCCTCCCGGGTTTCCACGACGGTCGTCACCGGTACGTGAAGCGGACTTCGTAGTCGCAGAGCTGGTAGACGTCGCCCTCTTCGATGCGCTTGCTGTCGATCTTCCGGCCGTGGAACTCCACGCCGTTGGTCGAGCCGAGGTCCTTCATGTACCAGCCGCCGTTCTGCCAGATCACCGCGGCGTGACGGCGCGAGATGTTGCCGTCCTTGATGGGCAGGTCGGCCGTCTTGGTGCCGCGCCCGAGGATGAACTCCTCCTTCTGCACGGGGAACTTCTGCCCGTTGAAGATCACGTAGAGCGGGCTCATCCCGCCGGGCGCGGGGCCGGCGCCGGGGCCTGCGCCCGGGAGCGGGGGCGGCGCATGCCCGGGGTGAGACTGCCCGGGATGAGACTGCCCCGGATGCCCCGGGTGGGACTGCTGCGCCGGACCGCCGAAGCCCTGCGGGTAGCTCGGCGGCGGCGGCATCTGCGGCTGCGGCGCGCTGCCGTAGGCCGGCGGCCGCTGCGTCGGCGGAGGCGGATAGGAGCTCGGGCGCTGCGGCGGCGGGTAGGCCGGCTGCGCCGCGCCATACCCGGGGGCGCTCCCCGGCGGAGCTGGGTAGCCGCCGCCTCCTCCTCCGTAGCCCCCGCCATAGCCGGCCCCGCCTGTCGGCGGAGGAGGCGGAGGTGCGGACGGAATCGACGGTTGACCGCCCGAGCGGCTCGGGATCGCTCCCGGCGTCGGCGCGGGTCCCATGCCCGGACCCGGCGTTCGCACGCCGTAGTTACGAGAGCGCGCGTACTGCCGCATCGCCTCGTTGACGAGGTAGTCCACCGAGCACTCGAGCTCGGCGCTCATCTGCTCGAAGATCTCCCACAGGTAGTCCCGGCACTGGAACTGACGGAGCGTCTTCTTGTTCTGATCGTGGTTCATCTCGGTCCAGGCGCTTCGATTCTACTCCGAATCGCCGCCGTTGGACGCCTCGGATTCCTCCGAGTCGTCGTCCCCTTCGGTCTCGATCCCGAGGCGCTCGCGGATGGCTCCCGCGACCGCCGTGGCGACCTTGCCGACCGTGTCCTGCTCTTCCCAGTGCTCGCCGTCGGTCTCGGCCGAGTCGTTCGCCAGGCCCTCGACGCGCGGGATGTCCCCCGCCTCGGCCCGCTTCTCCCAGAAGTACAGCGCGACGATGCGGTCGTACCACTCGCTCGAGCGGAGCTGCCCGTTGATGAAGTCGGTCGGCGGCGGGCGCATCTGGCTCAGGCGCTCGCCGTAGCCGTAGAGCTCCTCCCGCGCGTACTCGTCGTCGTCGAGGCGGTTGAAGAACTCCTGCACCACGTCGGGCCCGCCGAGGGTCAGGATGAGCGAGCCGACGCGCCAGCGGACGCGCCAGTCCTCGACCTCCGTGAACACCGGCCACAGCCGCGTGATCGCCCCCGTGTCGCGCGCGTCCGCGATGCGGTCGAAGGCATAGTCGCGCACGCCCATCGGCTGCTCCGCGTTCAGCGCGAGGTCGAGCAGCGCAGAGACCTGCTCCTGGCGGACGCCGCCCTCCATGGCCTGGAGCGCCTTGACGCGGCGGGCCTCCACCTGCTCGCCGGTGGCGCCCTCGGCGCTCGTCTGCTGCGCGATCGCGAGCAAGCGGTCCTGCACAACGGTCTGGCCGTTGAGGTGCTTCATCGCGGGCAGCGCGCCCAGCGTGATGAAGTTCTCCCGGTTGAGCGAGGCGGCCGCGGCGACGCGGTTCTCGTCGATCTCGGCCGCGTCGTCGCGGGCGCGGAGCTGCTCGCGGAGGCGCTCCTTCAGCCAGTCGCCGAACTCCTCGCTCTCCATCTCGCGCTCGATCTCGACGAGCCGCTCGGCCGCGCGCTGCTTGGTCGCGTCGTTGCCCAGGCCGGCGATGAGCTCCGCCAGCTTCACGAGCGCCTGCTGCGGCAAGCGCGCGTTGAGCGCGTTGACGAGGCGCGAGGCGGCCGGCGCCCCGAGCTGACGAACGACCTGCTCGGCGCTGTAGTTGCCGGCGAGGTTGCGCCCGTTGAAGTCGACCACGAACCAGTCGACCACCGCGTCGGTCAGCGCCCCGCGCTGCTCCCCCGAGGCGTAGGGGATGAGGAGGAACGCGGCGTCCTTCGCCCGGACCTGCAGCGGCGGCACGCCGTCCTCTTCGCCGCCGGCCTGCGGCGTGTCCGCGCCGCGCATGATCTCGATGAGCTGCGGCGCCATCTGATCGACGAGGCGGCTGCGGTTCTCTTCGGGCAGCTGGCGCACCGCGGCCTGGAGCTCCGAGACGCCGTCGACGTCTTCACGCGGCTCCATGCGCACGAGGGCGGTGCCGGCGTAGACACGCAGCTCGTCCTCGTACTTGTCCGCCATGAGGACCGCGACGATCTTGCCGGGCCCCTTCATGGTGCCGGTCCAGTAGTCGATGTCCTCCGAGGTGACCTTGCAGCCACCGAGGCCGAGACACAGGAGAGCGGTCAGCACGAGTCCGAACGATCGTCGCATTCTTCCTCTGGGGGAGAGCAGGGTCGACCGGAGCGCGCACCTCGGGCGCACCTCCCGTCGAAGTGGCTCCCGATAGTAGAGGAATCCGGCTCTCAATCAAGATCCCTCCCGGCCAGCCAACCCCAAGAGCCGCCACGGTTTTTTTGTGACCGGCCCGTTCCGTGGGAAACTTGACGAGAGGCACCCGGATCCGCGACCCTCCCGTGTAGGGAGGTAGTCTACTTGGGAGCACCCCATACCACATCAGCCGCTGAAGCTCCGTCCGAGATCGGGCGGCGCCACGAGGTGCTGGGGATCCTGTGCGCCGCGGCCACCATCCTGGTGACGCTCTCGCTGTGGTCGTACGACGCGCACGGCGGGCGCAACTGGATCGGACCCGTGGGCGCGGGGCTGGCCGGCGTGCTGGCCACCGCGTTCGGCATCGCCGCGTGGCTGGTCCCGCTGGAGCTCGGCCTCGGCACCCTGCGCCTGTTCACCCGCAGCCACACCCCGCTCGGGGTGGGTCGCGTCGCGTCCACGATGGTCATCGTGCTCGTGGGCTGCGCGATGGTGCACCTGGCCCTGCCGGGCGAGGAGGTCTTCGGCGGCCACATGCCCGGCGGCGTGCTCGGCGAGGTCCTCGGCGAGGTCCTCCGCTCGCTCCTCGGCCTGGCCGGCTCGTTCGTGATCGGCATCTCCGTGCTGCTCATCACCGTGGTGCTGCGCACGCCGTTCTCGGTGATCCAGAGCGCGCGCAAGGCGGCCGACGCCTCTCTCCAGGGCCTGAAGCGAGGGCGCGACTGGAGCCAGGCCGCGCTGGACGCGTGGCGAGAGGCGCGCGAGATCGAGCGGCAGGAGCGTGAGGAGGCCGAGCTGGCCGCGCAGCCGCGGATCATCAGCGACACGCTCGACGGCCTCGACCCCGACGACGAGGAGGAGGCGGTGGTGTTCTCGGAGTCCGAGGACGCGATCAGCGCCGACCCCGCGGACGCAGAGCTGGTCGACGAAGACGAGCCGGAGGAGGCGCCGCCGCCCCTGCCTGCCAAGTCGAAGCCCGCCAAGGCCAAGCAGCCGGCGAAGGCCCCCAGCAAGGGCAAGGGAAAGACCGGCCCGACCATCGTCGCGCCGACCGAGACCCCGCCCCAGCCGCGCTCGGTGAAGATGCCCGAGCCGCAGATGGACGGGGAGTTCGTGCTCCCGCCGTCGAGCCTGCTCGATCCGCCGCCGCCGCAGGCGATCCACATCGACGAGGCGACGCTGCGCGAGAACGCGCTCCAGCTCACCGAGACCCTCGAGGCGTACCGCGTGAAGGGGCGGGTCGACGAGATTCACCCGGGGCCGGTCGTCACGATGTACGAGTTCGAGCCGGAGAGCGGCACGAAGATCTCCAAGATCGCCGGCCTCTCCGACGACCTCGCGATGGCCCTCGCCGCGAAGAAGGTGCGCATCGTCGCGCCCATCCCCGGCAAGGCGCGCGTCGGCTTCGAGCTGCCCAACAAGGACCGACAGACCGTCTATCTGCGCGAGCTGCTCGAGGACGATCGCTGGGACAAGATGAAGGCGGCGCTCCCGGTCGCCTTCGGCAAGGACATCGCGGGCCAGCCGGTCTACGGCGACCTCGCGAAGATGCCGCATCTGCTCGTCGCGGGCGCCACCGGCAGCGGCAAGAGCGTCGGCCTCAACGTGATGCTCTGCTCGCTGCTCGCGCGGCGGAGCCCCGAAGAGGTCCGCATGCTGATGATCGACCCGAAGGTGGTCGAGCTGGCGGTCTTCGACGGCATCCCGCACATGCTGCTGCCGGTCGTCACCGACATGAACAAGGCGTCGCTCGCCCTGCGCTGGGCGGTCGACGAGATGGAGCGGCGCTACCAGCTCTTCGCCGACGCGGGCGCGCGCAACATCACGACCTACAACCAGCGCGTCGACAAGGTGCGCGCGGGCGAGATGCCGGCCGAGAAGCTCTTCAAGAGCCGCAAGGGCAAGGTCGCCGCGCAGGGCCTCAACGGCGAAGAGGTGCTGATCGACCCGGCGAACGGCGAGAGCCCGGACCCGATGCCCGACCCCGAGCGGCTCCCCTACGTGGTGGTCGTCGTCGACGAGTTCGCGGACCTGATGATGGTCGCGGCGAAGGACGTCGAGGCCGCGATCGCCCGGCTCGCGCAGAAGGCCCGCGCGGCCGGCATCCACGTGATCCTGGCCACGCAGCGCCCGTCGGTCGACGTCATCACGGGCATGATCAAGGCGAACTTCCCGGCTCGCATCGCCTTCAAGGTCAGCCAGCGCCAGGACTCGGCCACCATCCTCGGCCGCAACGGCGCCGAGCACCTCCTCGGCATGGGCGACATGCTCATGCTGCCGCCCGGGCAGAGCGACCTGCAGCGCGTGCACAGCGCCTACGTCGGTGAAGACGAGGTCAAGGCGATCTGCGATCATCTGCGCGAGCAGGGCAAGCCGGTCTACGACGAGAAGATCCTCGAGCCGCGCGACGAGGACGGCGGCCCGAACGTGCCCGAGAGCGACGACCCGCTCTACGACAAGGCCGTCGCGTGCGTGGCGCAGGCGGGCTACTGCTCGATCAGCCACATCCAGCGACAGCTCAGCGTGGGCTACAACAAGGCGGCGAAGCTCGTCGATCGCATGGAAGAGGAGGGCGTCGTCGGCCCGGCCAGCAGCAAGGCCGGCGGGCGCCGCGAGGTCCTGATCACCGCCCTCTGATCTGGTGCTCCGGCGGGGCGCGACGTACGGTGTCGCCCTCATGCTTCATCGCCTCGTCCCCGCCCTCCTGCTCGCCCTCGCCGCCATCGGCTGCGGCCCGCCGTCGGCCAACATCGCGCTCGCCGCGGGCGACGAGGGGGTGTTCCTCTTCGCCGACACGGCGGAGCTGATCGCGTACGACGGCGCGAACCTCCCCGAGATGAACGCGTGCGAGGGGGTCGAGATGAGCTTCCGGCGCGGCACGCTCGAGGACGTGGTCGGGGCGCCGCTCGCCCGCACCGGGGAGATGCCGATCTGTGACATCCGCCGGGCGACCCTCTTCGATCTCGACCACGAGCCCGGCGCGAGTCACGCGGCCACGAGCCGCCCGTGGGACCCCTTCCTCGAGCCCCTGATCACGGAGACCGGGCGCGCCGCCTACCTCGTGGTCATCCGTGACCCGGACGGCGCCGTCATCGGGCTCGGCTGCTACGACGACCGCTCCATCGGCGCGCGGGCCGACATCCTGATCGTGCCCACGTCCGGCTACAACGAGCGCTACATGGGCATGACGCCGTCGTGCCCCAACGTCGATCAGCTCTGCGGCGGCGGCTGCTGAGCGGCTTTCGGATCTGAACGGGGCCGGTTGCAGCCCTGCGATCCGCCGCGGGCCGGATCCCCCAAAAATGCCCGATCCAGAGCCGGGGAAAGCTGGCACGACTCTCGCTCTGGTGAGAGACGCGACGTGGCGACCACGCGGGTGCCCCTCCCCCCCCAATAACCCGCGCGTCACGGCGACCAACGGCGGTCCTGGTGCAACTCCCCCCCAAAGCACCAGGGCCGCCGTGTTCTTTTCTGCGGTCCGATCTCTGGCCAGCCCTTCGCTGCACCCAGATCTGAACGGCGCGGCTTGCAACTCCGCGATCCGCAAGGGGCCCACACCGGCCGATAATCGCGATCTTCGGGCTCTTCGCCGTTGGCACGAGCCTCGCTAAGACTCAGAGCGTCACGTGGCGACCACGCGGGTACCCCCCCTATATACCCGCGCGTCACGGCGACTGTCGGCGGCCCTGGTGCAACCCCCCCCCAACGCACCAGGGTCGCCGCTATTTTTCCGTCTCGAGCGCTCGCCTCTCACTCCTCCGGGTCGGCGATTTCCACGAGCGGCCGGGGCTCCTCCCAGACCGGCATCTCGCCGTCGATCAGCACCTCGGGCTCGGGCGGCGCGGAGATGCCGCCGGGCGGAGCGATGTCCTCGGGGATCGCGACGGCGCCCGCGACGTCCGGGTAGGGCTCGCCCGTCCAGCCCACCTGCTTGCGGTTTCGCAGCGAGCACGGCGCCGGCGTGTCCTCCTGAAAGAGCGGCCCGAGGAGCGGCGCGGCCACGGCGGCGCCGCCCACGATCGCGGCGAGGCCGAGCAGCACGCCGCGGCGCTTGCTCCGCTTCGGTCGCTCGGTGGGCGTGCGGGCGAGGGCCTCCGCGACGGTCCGCCCGATCTCGCGGCACACCCGGCCGTACCAGCCGCCGATCCGACCCGCCGTGTAGCGGTCGCCGGTCTCGAGGTAGGCCGCGCACTGGCAGCCCTTGCCCTTCTCGCAGGCGACGCCCTGGGCGCGCACGGCCGAGAGGATGCGCTCCGGGCCGTCGTCGAGGTGCCCGAGCCGGAGCCGCGCCTCGGGGCCGGCGTCGCGGTCTTCGCCCACCATGGGGGCGCACGGGTAGAGGTGCCCCGACGTGCCGACGACGAGCTTGGCGCGCGGACCGCGGACCGGCGCCGCCGCGAGCGAGACCTCGAGCTCGCGCATCCCCGGCTCGAACGGCACGAAGGACACGTCCTCGCCGCGCATGCGCCGGGCGAGGAGCTCCCAGCCGATGGAGACGAGCTGCTCGCGGAGCTCGCGCCGCGCCTCCTCGCTCCACTCCATGTCCAGCGCGAGGTTGGCGCGGACCTTCCGCACGCCCTCGCTCCAGAGGAAGTTGCACGACAGGTAGGCGTGCTCGGCCGTGTCGGGTGTGATGACCATCATCGCGTCGCACGCCACGCCCGCGTCGAGGAGCCGCCGCATGCCCGCGCGCACCTGGTCGAAGCTCGGCTTGCCGCCGGCGCACGGGCGGTTCTGGTCGTGGGCCTCGCGGATCCCGTCGATGGACACGGTGACCCGCACGCCGTGCGTGCGGATGAACTCGACGTGCTCGGCCTTCAGCGAGGTGCCGTTGGTGGTGCACTGGAGCGTCAGGTCGCGTCCGAGCGCCTGCGCCTTCGCCTCCGCGAGCAGGGTCGCGCGCTGCATCGTCTCGAAGGCCAGGAACGGCTCACCGCCGAAGAACGACAGCTGCGCGTGGGGCGCGCCGTCCGAGAAGAGCAGCTCCACGCCGCGCCGGAGCACGTCCTCGTCGATGTCGGTCTTGTGGTGCTCGCCGGCGTAGCAGTAGCCACAGGCGAGGTTGCAGCGATGGGTCAGGATGAGCGAGACGTCCATGGTCTCCCTCGGACGCGCGACCCGTCGAAAAGCTTTGGGTGGGCTTCAGGGGTCGAGCGCGAAGATCTCGCGCATCACCCGCTCGGGCTCCTCGATCGTCTCGACCGCCTCGCCTTCCGGGCGATGGTGGGTGAGCCGATCCCCAAGCAGGGTGATCCGCGCGTCGCCCACGATCCGGCTGAGGAAGGGCTGCCGCTTGAACGGGCTGCCCGGGTGCGTCGACGTGAAGTGATTGCCCATCACGATGTCGGCGGGGAAGACCGGCTCCAGGCTCAGCGCGTAGAGATCGCGCCAGCCGTCGCCTTCCTGCTTCTGGAGCGTCCAGCCCAGCTCGCCCTCCACGTACCGGAGCGTCGCGTCGAGGTGCACGCTCGGGGAGCCCGCCTCGAGCCGGATGGGGTGGAGCGGCAGGCCGCCGCCGAAGCCGCAGTCCGCGATCCACGGCTCGCCGTCGAGGCGCACCAGGTTCACGAGGTGCGTCTTCGGCCCCGGGTCGTCGCCCGGCGCGCGCCGCACGATCACCCGGCCGAGCAGCGGGCGGGCGTCGAACCCCAGCGCGTGGAGCGCCATGCGGAGCAGTCCGTTCAGCTCGAAGCAGTACCCGCCGCGGGCCGAGGTCAGGAGCTTCTCCGCGATGGCGTCCTCGTCGATCGACGGCCCGACGCCGGCGAGCACGTCGAGGTTCTCGAACGTGAACGCGCGCGCCTGCGCCTCGTGCAGCGCGAACAGCCCGGCGCGGTCGGCGGCCGGCGCCTCCGCGAGCCCGACCCGCGCGAGATAGCGGGCGAGGTCGAAGCTCACGGCGTCCCCTCGAGCCCGGCGACCGCGTCTCGCAGCACGTCGGGCACGCGGACCTTCTGCCGGGTCTTCGGGTCGACGCAGACGCTCGTCAGCTCCGCCTCGGCGAGGATCTCGCCCGCCTCGTCCCGCATCACGTAGGAAGACGTCACGCTGCTCTCCCCGATGCGGCTGATCCGCGTCTCGATCGACACCGTCTCCTCGAAGGTCGCGCTGCCGCGGTAGTCGCACTTCGCGCCGCGATAGAACATGTCCACGCCGGACTCGACCAGCGCCTGCCAAGGCACGCCGATGTGGCGCATGTACGCCGCGAGCGCCTCGTCGCAGAACGTCAGGTAGTTGGCGAAGTACATGTGCCCCTGCGCGTCCGTGTCCGCGAAGCGCACCTGCATCGGGTGAACGAAAGGCATCCCTCCTCCTTAGCAGGCGGCTGAAGAAGCAGCCTGCCGCTGCCCTTGCCTGCCTTTGCCCTTGCCCGCGGGTTCTCGGGCCGCGTGGAGCCCGAGATCAGGCGGCGAACAGTTCTCGAGGCATCCGAAGATCGACTCGAAGCGCTGGCGATGCCGAGCCCGCGTGTCGCGTCGTTCTGCCGTGCTTCGTCTCGCAGCGCCGCGTCATCGCGGTCCGCTGTTTCGCGGGCAAGGGCAGGGGCACGGGCACGGGCAAGGGGCAGGCAGGCTGAGAACGCTCGCGTTCTTCGGCCTGCCTGCTGGCGCATGCGACGATGCGGGGGTGCTTCGCGTTCTCGCGTTCGTGTGCCTCTCGTGGGTCGCCAGCTCCGCCGCGGCCCAGGATCGTCCGCTGGCCGAGGCGATCTCCGTCGCGCGCGAGGGGGAGTGCCTGACCCGCGATGGGCTGCTGCCGCACCTGCGCACGTGGCTGGAGCGCGACGCGGTGGACGCGCGGCTCGGCGTGCTGGTGGAGGAGGACGGAGCGGGGGCGCGCTTCGTGGTGCTCCACGACGGAGAGCCGACCGCGGCCCGCCGCTTCGACACGCTGCCCGCGTCCTGCCCCGATCGGCGCGCGGTGCTCGCGCTCGCCGTCGCGCTCGCGATCGACGCGGCGCTGCTCGAGTCGCTTCGACCCTCGACCGAGGTGGGCCCCGCGGAGGACGCCCCGTCGCCGTCGCCGCCCTCGTCGCCCGGGGTGCGCCTCGAGCTGGCGGCCGAAGCGCAGCTGTTGATCGAGGTCTTGCCCGAGGTCGCGGCCGGGTGGCAGGTCGGCCCGCGCCTGGTCATCGGAGAGGTCTTCGAGCTGGCCGCCTCGGCGTGGCTGACCTCGGTGTCCGGCGCGGAGCTGACGCCGGGGAGGGTGTCGACGCAGCTGGCCGGGGGGCGCCTCGACGTGTGCCTGCGACGCTCGCTCGGCGCGGTGTGGCTCCGTGGCTGCGGCGGGGCTGCGGCGGGCGTCGCGATCGGCGAGGGGCGCGACGTGTCGAACGGGCGCGAGGCGATGGTGCCCTTCGTGGGGCTGCTCGCGCGGCTGGGCCTCGGCGTCCCTCTGACCGATTGGCTCGCCCTCGAGCTCTCGGTCGACGGCTGGATCGCGCTCCTGCGTCCGCGCTTCGATCTCATCGACCCGGCCTCGGGCGCGGCGCTCCAGTCGGTCTCGCTGCCCCTGGGCGGGGGCGTGGCGGCGCTCGGAATTGTCGTGCGATTCTGAGTGAGTCGAGGAAAATCGAGGTCGCGGTGAAGCTTCCGGCGGCCGCGGACATGCATCGAGGAATCTCTTGAGCGGGCAACGACAGACCGCGGGTGAGCTCTATCGCGCACACGCGCCGTTCGTGGCTGGGTTTCTGCTTCGGCTGGGGGTTCCGCGAGGCGAGATGGACGACGTGGTGCAGGATGTGTTCGTAGTGGCTCACCGGAAGGGTGGGTTCACGCCGGGCGCCGCGAAGCCGACCACCTGGCTCGCCGAGATCGCCTTGCGGGTCTGGTCCAACCGCAAGCGCGCCAAGCGTCGCCGGCCCGCCGAGCCCGGCGGCGACCTGGCCCTCGACGCGGTGAGCGCGGCGGCGAGCCCGGAGCAGGCCCTCGCCACCCAGCGCTCGCTCGAGCGCGCCCAGCGCTGCCTCGACGGCCTGGACCTCGACCACCGGGCCGTGTTCGTGCTCTTCGAGCTCGAGGGCGAGAGGTGCGCCGACATCGCGGCCGCGCTCGGCGTCCCGGTGGGCACGGTGCACCGCCGCCTCCACACCGCGCGCGCCCGGTTCAAGGCCGCCTACGCCGCGCTCGAAGGAGGCTCCGATGGATGAGCCCACCCGTCTCCTCGACGATCCCGACGTCTCGCCCGAGCTGCGCGCAGACCTGCGCCGCGCCGCCGAGGCCGCGCCGCCCGCGTTCGACCCGTCGCTGGGCGCGGAGCGCCTGGACGCCGCGATCCAGAGCGGCGCCGCGGGCAGCATCGCGGGCTCCGCGCTGCCGTGGGTCGGCGCCGCCCTCGCCGTCCTCCTCGGCGGCTTCGGTCTCTGGTCACTCCAGCCCACCGCCAGCACCCCCCGCGAGGCGCCCGCCCCCGAGACGACCTCCGCCGCGGACTCGGACGCGGTCGCGGACTCGGATGCGGTCGCGGACTCGGACGCGGACGCGGACTCGGATGCGGACTCGGATGCGGTCGCGGCAGCGGACTCGGTCGCGGAAGCGGACTCGGTCGCGGCAGCGGACTCGGATGCGGTCGCGGACCCGGTCGCGGAACCGGATCGGGGATCCGAGCCACGGGCCCGACGGCCGGGCCCCCGCGCCTCCCGCGGCGCGCCCAGAGAGGCGCGAGCGGACGACGCGCCACCAGTCGACACGCTCCAAGAGGAGATGCGCTTGATCGCGCGCGCTCGCCGCAGCCTCGCGTCCTCCCCGGCCGCGGCGCTGAGCGCGGCGGAGGAGCACCACCGTCGTTTCCCCAGCGGTCTGTTCGCGGAGGAGCGCGAGGCCCTCGCCGTGCTCTCCCTGGCGCGGCTCGGACGGCAGGCCGAGGCGGAGCGCAGAGGCCAGCGTTTCTTGCGGTCGCACCCGGCGGGCACCTTCAGCGAGCGCGTCCGACGCGCGATCGGCGGCGCGGAATGATCGGACAAGGAGCGCCACGGATGAAACGGCTCACGTCCCCCATCGTCTCGGTCCAGCTCTTCTCGGCCACGCTCGCGCTCTCGGCGGCCATCGGCTGCGCTTCCCCCGGCGTGGTCGGAGAGGCCGACGCGGGCCTCGACGCGCGGGTCGAAGCCGACGGCGGCGGCTCCTCCATCCCGGGCCTGACGGAGCTCCGGGTCGAGCCCGGCGACGTCACCGTCACGGACGACGGCGTCGGACCGGGGGAGACGGCCTCCTTCCGCGCCATCGGCGTGATCGAAGGGGAAGAGTCCGACGTCACCGACCGCGTCACCTGGATCCTCGGAGACGAAGATCTCGGCGCGCTCGAGGGCGGCGACTTCACCTCGGCCGGCATCGGGGGCCGCACCCGGGTCACGGCCGCCGCCGGCCGCGTCCGCGCCGAGGCGACGCTGACCGTCGTGCTCGAGGCGATCGTGATCGCCGAGGGCGTGCCCGCGGACGCGCCGACCCTGTTCGCGGCCGACCCTGGAGGCGACGTCGTGGGCGACGGAGCGCTCTCCATCGTCTATCCGAGCGACGGCACGATGCTGCCCCGGAACCTCGAGCGCATCACCCATCAGTGGGTCGCGCCCGACCGACTCGATGTCTACGAGGTGCGCTTCGACAGCGACCTGGCGCACCTCCGCTACTACGTCGCCGAGCCCCAGCTGCCTATCGACCCCGCGAGCTGGCGCTGGCTGGCCGACACCCACGCGGGCGGATCCGTCGAGGTCTCGGTGCGCGGTCTTTCGGCGGCGGACCCGTCGACCATTCACCGGTCACAGACGATCAGCGAGCTCTTCAGCGCGTCGGAGGTGCTCGGCGCCCTCTACTACTGGAGCACCGGGGCGCAGGGCGTCATGCGCGCCCACATCTCGGCCCCGAGCGCGACGCTCTTCTTCTCCGACCCGGAGTCGGGCGATCGCGAGTGCGTCTCCTGCCACACCGTCTCGCGCGACGGCCGCCGTCTGGCGGTCGCCTACGGGGGCGAGCGCCTCCGCGAGGTCACGATCCCGGAGCGCGAGGTGCGCATCCCCGCCGACCCGACCGAGGACGGCCCCGCGTACGGCTGGGGCACGTTCAACCCGGGCGCGACCCGGCTCCTCTACGCCAACCGCGGCGCGCTGACGCTCCTCGACGCCGAGACGGGCGCCGTCCTGCGCGAGGTGGAGCTCCCCGCCGACACGTACGCCACCCACCCCGACTGGTCGCCCGACGGCGCCTACGTGGCCGTCGCGCTCACCGTGGGCAGCGCGCCGAGCAACAAGGCGGTGAGCGAGAGCAGCATCGCGCGCATCCCCGTGCTCCCGGGCGACACGTTCGGCGTCCCGGAGGTGCTCGTTCCGAGCGAAGGCAGCGACGACAGCCTCTTCTTCCCGAGCTACTCGCCCGACAGCCGCTGGATCGCGTACGTGCGCGCCGACGGGAAGTCGAAGGACAACGAGACCTCGCGGCTGCTCCTCGCCCGGGCCGACGGGAGCCGACCGCCGATCGAGATGCCCATCCTCAACCAGCGCGTGCGCGACCTGGAGGGGGTGATCGACCTCGGCAACTCCATGCCCACCTGGGCGCCGAGCACGACGCCCGACATCTTCTGGCTCGCGTTCTCCTCCATCCGCGACTACGGCTGGCTCCTCGAGGGGACGAGCCGCGATCAGCTCTGGGCGGCCGCGATCGATCCGGCGCGCGCCGAGCTCGGCGCCGACCCGAGCTTCGCCGGCTTCTGGATGCCCTTCCAGCAGATGGACGAGGGCAACCACCGCGCCTTCTGGGCGCTGGCGGACGAGGACGAGTGCCCCTCCACGGTCGAGATCTGTGACGGGCTCGACAACGACTGTGACGGGATCGTGGACGAGATGTGCTGCACGCCGCGGGCCGAGATCTGCGGCAACGGCGTCGACGACGACTGCGACGGCGTGGCCGACGAGGGCTGCGGCTGCGAGCCGGTCGAGGACTGCGCAAACGGCGTCGACGACGACTGCGACGGCGCGACCGACGGCGACGACGAGGACTGCATCATCATATGAGAGGGGCCGCAGTGACTCGTGCATGCATCATCGTCGCCGTCTGGGTGGCCGCCGGCTGCTCGCTGAACCGTGAGGGGCTGCGGCAGCCCGGTGGCGAGGCCGGCGTCCCGACCGACGCCGCGTTCGACGCTGCGTTCGACGCACGGGCTCCCGTCCCCGACGCCGACGGATTCGACGGCGGCACGCCGTCCGACGCGGGGCCGCCTGGCGACTCCGGCCCACGGCCGGACTCCGGCGTGGACCCGCTCTCGATGGTCGCCGTCACCGCGGGGCTCGGCCACACCTGCGCGCTGCGCTCGGACGGCGCCGTGTTCTGCTGGGGCGACGACGCGTCGGGGCAGCTCGCGGACGGGAGCAGCGGAGGCATGAGCGAGACGCCGTCCAGGGTGCCGCTGCCGGAGCCGGCCACCGCGCTCGGATCCGGGGGTGACTTCACGTGCGCGGTGGTTCGCTCCGGCTCGCTCCACTGCTGGGGTGGCAACGGCAGCGGGCAGCTCGGCGACGGGAGCACGACCGATCGGCCGAGCCCGGTGCTCATCGTCGGCGGCGCCGTGCGCGCGGGGGGCGGCGCCGCGCACGGCTGCTTCGTCGGCCTGAGCGGCGGCATCAGCTGCGCCGGGTTGAACGACGAGGGGCAGCTCGGCGTCTCGGGCGGGGATCGCTCCAGCCACGAGATGGTCGCCGGGCTCAGCGCCGCGGGCGCCGTCACCGGGGGCGCCCTCCACACCTGCGCGATCGCCGGAGGCCAGGTCCACTGCTGGGGCGGCAACTCCGAGGGTCAGCTCGGCGACGACTCGACGTCCGGCCGGTCCAGCCCCGAGGCGGTCGCGGGCCTCTCGGGCGTGACCGCGCTCGCGGCGGGCGACCTCCACACCTGCGCCGTGCACGGGCTCGGGACGTCTTGCTGGGGCAAGGGCGGGGACGGGCGCCTCGGCCACGGGAGCACGAGCGACGCGCGCCTGCCCGTTCTGGTGACCGGCCTCACCGACGCGCGCGACGTGGGCGCGGGCGTCGATCACACGTGCGCGCTGCACACCGACGGCGCCGTCAGCTGCTGGGGCAAGAACGACCGCAGCCAGCTGGGCCCGGGCACCAGCGACGGCAGCCGCTCCACCCCCGTCCGTGTGCCCGACCTGAACGCCACCGCGTTGGCCGTGGGTGGCTCACACGCCTGCGTGATCCAGAGCGGCGAGGTGTGGTGCTGGGGTCGAAACAACAAACGGCAGCTCGGCACCGCGGGGGGCGATCGCGCCGTCCCGCAGCGCGTGCCCGGGCTGCCCGAATGAGAGGTGCGCACATGCGGGTCCTGATCTCGTCATCGATCCTCTTCGTCCTGCTCGGGGTCTCGGGCTGCGGGCCCGGCGACGGCTGCCGCTTCGACCCGGCCGCGTGCGGCGGAGACGTCGGCGCCAGCTGTGTCGGGGACGGAGACTGCGCCGACGGGTTCTGCTGCACCGAGGACGCGAACTGCGGCGGCGGCATGTGCACGCTGCCGTGTGAAGAGGACCTCGACTGCCCTTCCTTCATGGCCTGCGAGCACCGCGTCTGCTTCTTCCGCTGTGAGGTCGACGAGGACTGCGCGGTCGGCCAGAGCTGCGAGCACGGGCAGACGGTCTGCGAGTGGCCGTGACGGATGGGGACCGATGAGTGTATAAAGCTGTTTGTATACGACTCATGGTTCCCAATCGTGGAGACTCGATGCGACCCTCGATGAAGAAGCTCCTCGCCGCGCTCCTGTTCTGCGGCGCGCTCTCCGCCGCCCCCGCCGCCGCTCAGAGCTCGGTGGACATCCGCAGGCCGCACACCGGGAGCCGTCCCGTGCAGCTCGATCTCCATGGGGGCTTCACCTGGTGGGGCTGGGGCGCGGCGACGGGGGTCCGCTTCGGTATCCCGCTGATGGCCAACGGCTTCATCCCGTCGATCAACAACGCCGTCTACCTGAACTTCGGCGCCGACTTCTACTGGGTGCGCTGGCGACGGAACGGCTCCGACTGGGACTACCACGCCGGCCTCGGGCTCCCGATCAGCCTCCACTGGGAGTTCTACTTCAACGAACAGTGGTCCGCGTTCGTCGAGGTCGGCGGACAGATCTTCTTCCACCCACGCTTCTGGAGGGGAGAGAGGTACGACGTCTACGACGGCGGCTACTGGTTCATCGCCGCGGTCGGCGGGAGCTTCCACATCAACGAGAACGTGCTCCTGACGCTCCGCGTGGGGACCCCCTACGTCGCGTTCGGCGTGACCTTCCAGTTCTAGCCGCGCAGATGAGCAGCGCCCTCCACCTCCCGACCGGCTCGACCCGGACCGCCCTGCGCGCGGTCGCGGCGGCCACCGGGGTGGTCTCGGCGCTCGGGCTGCTCGCGGAGCTGGGCGAGTACCTGTGGGGCGCGCCCGAGGCGTGGGTGGAGCTGTTCTCCCTCAGCTACGAGGCGAACGTGCCGACCTGGTACGCGAGCGTGCTCCTGGTCGGCTGCGCGGCGGTGTGTCTGGTCCTGCGGAGCCATCACCCCGACCGGCGCTGGCTGATCCTCGCGGTCCTCTTCACCTACGTGTCGCTCGACGAGGCGGTGCAGATCCACGAGCACGCCGCGTTCTTCGCGACCCGGGGCGTGCTCACCTTCAGCTGGGTGATCCCCGCCGCGGCGGTGGTCGCGCTCCTCGGCGTCTGGCTCGGTCCGTGGCTGCTCCGCTTGCCCGACCCGCTGCGGCGCCGCTTCGCGCTCTCGGCCACGCTCTACCTCACGGGCGCGCTGGGCATGGAGCTGCCGCTCGGCTGGTGGACGGACCGCTACGGCGACGACAACCTCGTGTACGGCCTCATCGACTGGGTCGAGGAGACGCTCGAGCTGACCGGCGCCGGCGTGTTCCTCCTCGCCGCCTGGGCGCACGCGGAGGCCGAGGCGTGAGGCGCTACATCGTCTCGCCGGCGTACGACTGGCTGCTCTTCCTCGCGCCCCCCGTGCTCGCGCTCGGGCTCGGCGTCGCCATCAGCGGCAGCGGCTTCGCGACCGACGCGCTCGTGGTGGCCGGAGAGCCCACCACGGGAGCGGGCCTCTGCATCGGCGTGCTCATCCACGCCCACCTCGTCGCCGTCTTCTTCCGCAGCCACGCCAACCCGAAGATCCTGCGGCGCTTCCCCATCCGGTTCCTCGTGATCCCGCCGCTGGTCTGGCTGGCGATCGCGCTCTCCCCCTGGCTGGCGATCCTCGCGACCGTGGTCGCCACGTTCTGGGACGTCTGGCACTCGGGCGCGCAGACCTTCGGCTTCGGACGCATCTACGATCGCAACGCGGGCTTCCCGGTCCACGAGGCGCGCCGCCTGGACTTCTGGCTCAACCAGCTCCTCTACGCCGGCCCCATCCTCGCCGGCGCCACCCTGATGGAGCACCTCGTCGTGCTCGAGGACTTCGAGACCTTCGAGGACGCGCTCTCGAACTTCCTGATCCTCGTCCCCGTCGACGTCGGTCAGCGGCAGCGCTGGCTCACCTGGGGCGTGATGGGCGGCGGCACCGTCTTCGTCGCGTTCTACGTCCTCTACTACGTCCGGCTCTGGCGCCGCGGCCTGAAGCCGTCGTGGCTCAAGGTCTGGCTCTACGCCTCGACCGGGCTCTGCTCGCTCTACACCTGGGGCCTGAACAGCTGGGGGGAGGCGTTCTTCATCATGAACCTCTTCCACGCCGTGCAGTACCTCGGGCTCGTCTGGGCCACCGAGCACGGCGGCTGGCTGAAGCGGCTGCGCCTCGAGGCCGCGCCGCTCGCCCGCCCGCTCCTCGCGAGCGTCTTCGTGGCGCTGGTCCTCGGCTACGGGCTCTTCGTCGAGACCCTGGACACGAGCTGGACGGGCCTCTGGGCCCTGACCCTCGTCGTGTCGCTCATGCACTTCTGGTACGACGCCTTCATCTGGTCGGTGAGGGACAAACAAGTTTGAGGTACATCATGTCGCTGAAGCTCCCCGCCGCCGCGCTCGCCGCCACGCTCCTCCTCGGGTGCGGCGCCGACGACGAAGAGGATCTGACCGTCGCGGTCGAGTCGGAGCCCGGGACGGTCTCCATCGAGGCTCCACCGCCCGCGCACGAGGGCACGGTCGTCATGGCCGACGACGTGCCGGTGGAGGTCGTGACGCACGAGTCCGGCGAGGTCTACGCCTACGTGCGCGCCGAGGAGCCGCCGGCCCCCGATCGGCTCGGCCTGACCGTGTCGGTGCCGGTCCGCGGTCGCGCGAGCGGCCGGCCCGTGCGCATGGTGTGGAACGAGCGCGACCTCCGCTGGGAGGGCCGGGTGCGCCGCGTCGAGATCGTCCCGGGCCCCGTCGAGGTGGTGGTGCAGCTCGACGGTGAGCCGCTCCGGGGTCACGCCGACATCATCGTCGTGGCCCCCGCGGTGCACGTGACGGTCGAGCGGCCCGCGGCGCGCCCGCGCACCGTCATCGAGGTCGTCGAGCCCCGCGGCAAGGTCAAGCACCGCCGCGGGCACGGCTGGGGCCGAGGCCGGGTGCGCGTGCGCGGCAAACACCGCCGCAAGCACCGCCGCCGCGGCGGCGTCGAGGTCCGCTTCCGCTGAGCTCGACGCAACCCTCGGGCTCGCTGGTCTCGCCTCGTTCGATGCATTCGACCCGCGCCATTCCGGTCGGGGCAATGTAGAGTTCGCCGATGGCGAAGCTGTCGCGAAGCGAGGGGTGGAGGGCGGCGCTCGTGCCGTGCATGGATCACTACGATGTCGGCGACGTCTCGGTCTACCCGTGGCCCAACAACGTCGTCGCGGCCGACGCGCTCGTCTCCGAGACCGGCGTCATCTCCCGGAGCGCGTCCGAGCCCGAGCGGGCGGTCGATCCCGAGGAGCTAGCGCGGTGCGAGGCTCTGTCGAAGTGGGTCGCAGACGCGATGGGGCCCGGGCCCGTGGGTATGCGCTCGGAGGGCCGGACCGAGTGGGTCCCCTACTTCCGGTGCGTGGGCGTCGGCGAGGGTCCGCCCTCGAGCGTCGACGAAGGGTGGGTGCGAGAGGTTCTCTTCGGCGGCGCCATCTGCCCGCTCGACCCCGTCGTCGTCGAGCCGCTCACGCTGGCCGGAGAGTTCTGGACCCACGCCACGGAACGTCAGCCGGAGAGCGCCGTCGCCCGCTGGACGAACTTCGTCTCCCAGGTCTCGAAGCACCCCGCGCTTTCCAAGCCAAGCTTCGCCTCGGTCGGCTTCTACGAGTACGCGCCTGCGGAGCGTGTCCGGCGTGGAGACCGTCCCCATGGGTTCGAGATGCGAGGCTCCTGTCTCCCCCGGATGCCCTTCGCGTTCACGGAAGCCGGAAGCGTGGTCGGCCTGCTCGGCCACGTCGTGTGGACCTGACCCAAGGTTAGTCGTCCTCCCGCGCTTGGCCCAGGATGTCCCCGAGCGCCTCGGCGTAGTAGCCGTCGGGGCCCACGATCTCGGCGAAGCGCGCCTCGGCGTGGCGCCACTCCCCTCGACGCGCCGCCGCGAGCGCCGCTGCGTACGCCGTCATCGGGAGAGGCTACGGGGTGAGGTCGCCACGCGCACGCGGCTCTGCCACGCTCTTCGCATGCTTCGTCTCATCGCGGCGCTCCCGGTCCTGCTCGCGACCGGCTGCTACACCTCGTTCGAGATCGATCCGGACGACACGCCGGTCGTTCCCCTCGACGCCGGCGTGACGCCCGTCGTCGACGCGGGCCCGATCGTGCCGACCGACGCCGGCCCTCCGCCCGTCGACGCCTCCGTGTGCGGCATGATCGTGCCGCCCTACGACGGCCCGAGCTGTCGGCCCGAGACCACGGAGTGCCTCGCCAGCTGCGAAGACCCCGACTGCCAGAGCGTCTGCTTCGACGCGGACCCGGGCTGCGGCCGCTGCCTGAACCTGAGCCTCATCCACTGCGCGAACCGGGAGGGCTGTCAGCCCGGGTGGGACGCGGTCTCGTGCTGCGCGCAGGAGGGCTCCCCGACGTGCCGCGAGGGGATCGCGCGCGGCGAGATCGAGGTCTGCCTGATGGAGTGCGCCGGCCCGTTCGAGGCGTGGGGCGTCTGCTTCGAGGGCCTGGGCGACGCGTGCCCGGACGAGGCGATCACGCGGTGCTTCCGCTGACCACGGCATCGGCTCTGTCCGGAGCTCCGGACAGGCTGTCTGGAGTCGCGGACGCCTCGCGCCGCGGGGCGCCGCCGGTGGGCGATGGCATGGTGCGTGTAGCCTCCCTCCCCATGAGCTCTCGAGTCGCCCGGATCAGCGGGTCATTGGTGGTGCTGGCGGGCGTGGCCCTCGGGGCGGCGTTCGCCGCCGCGCAGCCGCGGGCGGTCGATCGGGGCGCCTTCGAAGGTGAGTGGCTGCTCGCCTCCTCGGTCCCGCGGGCCCGGGAGCGGGTCGAGGCGGCGTTCGAGCTCGCGCTCCGCGACGCCAACCCCCTCATGCGGGCCGTGGCGCGCACGCGGATCGACGCCGACGCCTTGGTCGCGCGGCGAATCCGGGTCGAGGTGGACGGGGAGCACATCGCGACCACGCTGCACACCACCGCTGACCACCGCTTCCGCACACGCCTCGGCCACCCCGCGCCGGTCACGACCGAGACTGGGGGCGAGGCGCAGCTCACGCAGCTCATCCGCGAGGATCGGCTCGAGCTCGTGTTCGATCTGAGCGAGGGGCGGCGCTGGACGGTGCTGTCGCTGTCGCCGGGCGACCGGCTGACGGTGACGACCACCATCGACCCTCATCGCCTCGACGACAACGTCCGCTACGTGCTCGAGTACCGTCGCCCTCGGCGCGAGTGACGCGGACCCGGGCGAACGCCGCGGGAGCTACTGCCCGAGCGCCGTGCCCGGCGTCCGCGCGACGAAGGCGGCGATCTCGTCGAGCGGCAGCGCGCGCGCGAGGCGGACGGCGGTCGCGCGGTCCGGCGCAGCCAGCGTCACCATGACGCGCTGGCTGAAGGCCCAGCGCAGCGACACGCGCTCCGTCGCCGTGGAGACACACGCCCGATGTGCGCCGATGGGCTCCCACTCCTCGCAGGCTTCGATGATGTAGGGCGTGCGACCGTAGGTGTTCCCGAAGGAGAGGTTCGCGTACGCGCCGCCCTCGAGTCCGTAGGCGGCTTCGACCCCGCCGGGCTGCACCAGGCGACGCGCGCCCGCGACGCGACCCGTCATCGGGTCGACGAGGGGATGGCCCGCGAGCGTGGCCGGGGCGAACTGCTCGAGCAGCCGCCCCTCGATCTGCCGCAATGGCGCCTGGGCGTGGGCCGTCGTCAGGGGAAGCAGGGCCAGGGCGAGCGCCGCGGTCGCGAGGCGGGCGGGGAGCCCGAGCTTCGTGTGGATGCGCATCATGGTGATGCCTACGCCGCGCGGGACATGTCCTTCCTCTCGTCCCCGACCCCTCTGGCGGTACGTCGGCTCAGTCGTCGAGGATCGCGCCTTCGCGGATCTTCTCGACCACGCTCGGGTCGGCGAGGGTGGAGACGTCGCCGAGCTCGTCGCCGCGGCCTTCGGCGATCTTGCGCAGGATGCGGCGCATGACCTTGCCCGAGCGGGTCTTGGGGAGGCCGGGCACGATCTGGACGCGATCGACGCGCGCGTGGGCGCCGATCTCCTTGCGGCACGCGGCGTTGATGGAGGCGTCGTCGATGGTGTCGCCGTCCTGCGGCACGACGTAGGCGTAGACGCCCTGGCCCTTGACCGGGTGCGGGAAGCCGACGACGGCCGCCTCGGCGACCTCCTCGACCGTGACGATGGCCGCCTCGAACTCGGCGGTGCCCATGCGGTGGCCGCTGACGTTGAGCACGTCGTCGACGCGGCCCGTGATCCAGTAGTAACCGTCCTTGTCGCGACGGCAGCCGTCTCCGGTGAAGTAGACGCCCGGGACGTGCGCGAAGTAGGTCGACACGAAGCGCTCGTGGTCACCCCAGACGGTGCGGGCCTGGCCGGGCCACGGGTGGTCGATGCAGAGCAAGCCCTGGCCGTTGCCGCGGATGATCTGGCCCTCCGGCGTGCGGAGCGAGGGGATGATGCCGGGCATCGGGTAGGTGGCCGAGCCGGGCTTGGTCGGGGTGGCGGGGGCGATGGGCGAGATGGCGATGCCGCCGGTCTCGGTCTGCCACCAGGTGTCGACGATGTTGCAGCGGCCCTCGCCGACGACGCCGTGGTACCACTCCCACGCCTCGGGGTTGATGGGCTCGCCGACGGTGCCCAGGACGCGCAGGCTCGAGCGATCGTGCTTGGTGACGTGCTCGTTGCCGCGGGCCGCGAGCGCGCGGATGGCGGTCGGCGCGGTGTAGAGGATCGTGATCCGGTGCCGCGCGACCATGTCCCAGTAGCGGCCGGCGTCGGGGTAGACGGGGACCGACTCGAACATCATCGTCGTCGCGCCGTTCGCGAGCGGGCCATAGACGATGTAGCTGTGGCCGGTGATCCAGCCGACGTCGGCGACGCAGGCGTACACGTCGTCTTCACGCAGATCGAAGACCGTGCCGTGCGTGTAGCTGGTGTAGGTGAGGTAGCCGCCCGAGGTGTGCACGAGCCCCTTGGGGCGCCCGGTCGAGCCCGAGGTGTAGAGGACGAAGAGCGGGTGCTCGGCGTCGAGGGTCACCGCCTCGTGCTCGGCGCTCGCGCCGTCGACGGCGTCGTGCCACCAGACGTCGCGGTCGTCGTTCCAGGCGACCTCGTCTTCGGTGCGCTTGTAGACGAGGACCTTCTTGACGCTCGACTCGCCCTCGCACGCCTCGTCGGCGACGTTCTTGAGCGGGATCTTCTTGCCGCCGCGGAGGCCCCAGTCCTGGGTGATCACGATCTCGGCGCCGCAGTCGCGGATCCGGTCCCGGAGCGCCTCGGCGCTGAAGCCGCCGAAGACGACCGAGTGCACCGCGCCGATGCGGGCGCAGGCGAGCATGGCGATGGCGGCCTCGGGGACCATGCCCATGTAGATGATCGCGCGCTCGCCCTTCTGGAGGCCGAGGGCGGTCAGGGCGTTGGCGGCCTTGCAGACCTCCGCGTGCAGCTCGCGATAGGTGAGCTTGCGGACGTCGCTCGGCTCGTCGCCTTCCCACAGGATCGCGACCTTGTCGCCGCGCGTCTCGAGGTGGCGGTCGACGCAGCTCTCGGTGACGTTCAGCTGACCGTCGGAGAACCAGGAGAGCGGCCCGCCCTTGATCTCGTCGAAGCTGCCCGCGAGCCCGATCGTGGGCTCCTTGCGCCAGGCGACGCGCTCCTTGGCCACGTCGAGCCAGAAGCCGTCCGGGTCGCGCTCGGCGCGCATCCAGTGCTCGCGGTAGCGGTCCAGGTCGGTGATCGGGGTGGCGGCGTTCTCGCGCACGCGGGCGGGCACTTCGTAGGCCATCGGGTCTCCTCGAGATCTTCGTTGGGAGAAGAGCCGTACCAAAAACTGGCGGCGGTGAACATCCCGCGGCCGCCAGGCGTCCGAAGGGCTGCGGGGCAAGCCCCCACCCTCGAGGTCTCTTCGCCGGATAGACTCCCCGACATGCGCGCACTCACGATCCTCCTCGGTCTCTCCCTCACCTCCGTGGCAGCGCTCGCGCCCACGGCCGCGTCCGCGCAGGATCTCACGGCGTCGGAGCGCGGGCAGGCGCTCGCGTCGGTGCGGGCCTTCGCCGACTGCCTCGAGCGACAGCACGCGGAGATGTCGCGCATCCAGCGCCTCATCGGCGAGTCGGAGGCGCAGCGCGACCGCGCGTCGGGCCGGGTGCGCCAGGACGCGGAGGCGGCGCTCGAGGCCTTGATCGCGCGCGCGGCCGCGGCGCGCCGCCAGACGCAGGAGTGCGTGCGCGCGGCGGACATTCCTTCGCCCGGCACGCGGGTGGTCGAGCGCGCGCCGCCCCCCGACCCGGCGGCGGACAGCGTGGCCCAGCAGGGCGGCACGGTGCGCACGGTGGAGGAGAACGCGGCGCTCACGAGCAACATCCGCGTCGTGCGCGGGGAGCAGGTCGACGGACAGGGCCAGCTCGACGCGTCCGTGGTGCGCTCGGCGGTGCGGGGCATCTCCTCGCGCCTCGAGCGCTGCTACGACCAGTACCTCGAGCGCGGCAGCCTTCAGGCGCAGCAGCTGAACCTGGTCTTCACGGTGCGGGGCGCGGGCCGCGCGTCGCGGGTGAGCGTCGAGCGGAGCGGCTTCTCGGACGCGCGCTTCGAGCGCTGCGTCCGCAGCGCGGGCGGGCAGCTCCGCGTGTCCCGGGGCGCGAGCGGCGGCGAGGCGATCTACAGCTACACGCTCCGCTTCGGCCGCGAGGCGCGCCGCTGACGACTCAGCGCGTGTTCATCTCGACCGTCAGCTCGTAGGCGTCGCAGCTCAGGAGCGCGCTCATGGGCGGCTGCTGCGCGACGCGCACGTAGAAGGCGGTCGGCATGCAGTCGACCGAGACGGCGACGTCCTCCCGGGCCGTCCCGAAGTTGCGGCTCGCGCAGCCGCTCCCCGCCGTGGGATCGGTCACCGCCGTCGAGCCCGAGGCGCACTCGGGCGGGGCGATGTCGCTGCCCGAGTCGCACAGGACGAAGACGCTCAGCTCGAGGTTGGCCGTCAATCGGTCGAGCCCCACGATGAAGTCGGTCCTCGGGCCCGCCGTGCCACTGAAGCTCCACTTGAACCAGTCGACGTCGCCCGACGGGGTGATGGCGTAGGTGTGGTAGCTCCTCGTGAACCCCGTGGAGATCGGGCCGAGCTCGGACGCGGTGGAGTAGGCGTCCCCGACGCGGTCGGGGAGGCACCCGCACGTGTTGCTCATGCAGCCGTAGCCCGGGCCGCAGGTGCCGCAGTCGAGCGTGCCGCCGCATCCGTCGGGCGCCCCGCCGCACGCGTCGGTGCCGAGCTCATCGCAGGTCCGGGGGAGGCACTCGCAGGTCCCGAGCACGCACTCCGCGTTGCTCCCGCACGACCCGCAGTCGAGGGTCCCGTCGCAGCCGTCGCTGACCTCTCCGCACTCGAGGCCCGGGCCGCCGCACGTCCTCGGCGTGCAGGCCCCCATGCCGCAGCGGTTGGGCATGCCGAGCGCGCCACACGTCAGTTCGGCGGGGCAGCTCCCGCACTCGAGCGTCCCGCCGCAGCCGTCGGCGATCTGACCGCACACCGCGCCCTCGGCGTCGCAGGTGGTCGGCGTGCACACGCAGGTCCCCGCCTCGCAGGGCCGCCCTCCCGCGCAGCCGCCGCAGTCCAGCGTGCGCCCGCATCCGTCCTGCACCGCGCCGCAGGCGTCGTCGCAGCCCCGAGGCACGCAGTCGCAGATGTTCGCGATGCCGCCCGCGCCGCACGCCTCGCCGGCGGGACAGTCTCCGCACTCGAGCGCCCCGCCACATCCGTCGTCGATCGCGCCGCAGTTGGCCCGCAGGCTCTCGCAGGTCTGCGCGGTGCACGGGCCGGCGTCGACGTCGCGGTAGCAGAGCCCGCCCTGGCAGAACATCGCCGGGGGACAGTCCGCGTTGGCGGCGCAGACGTAGGTCCCCTCCGGGATCTCGGGCGCGCAGGCCGAGAGCACGAACAGGCAGAGGAGCGCGTGTACTCTCATCGTCGTCAGCTCTTGAGCGTGAAGCTGTACTGGGCCGACAGATCGTAGGGCGCGCACATGCCCGAGGTGATCTGGCGCACCCGCACGACGAGCTCGGTGACGGAGCAGCCGAGCCGGATCACGAGGCGCTCGTCGGCCGTCCCCGGACGGTTGGAGAGGCAGCCGTGGCCGAGCGGCGGCGCGGCGGTCACGGGCGTGCCTTCGCGGCAACTCTCGCTCGAGAAGTCGGTGTTCGCCGTGGGGCAGGGCGCGTACGCCTCGAGCGCGTAGTCGGCGCCCGTGGGGATCCCTCGGAGATCGACCCTGAACTGGTGTTCGCCGGCGGCGGCGGCCGGGATCGTCCACGTGAACCAGTCCTGGTCGCCCGCGGAGTGCATGGTGGCGTCGGGGATCGAGACCATGCTGCCCGACGCGAGAGAGCCTCGCGCGGCGGCCGTCGGATGCGTGTCGTTCCCCTCGTACGGGTCGGGGACGCACGCGCAGGCGTACGCAGCGCCGCAGCCCTGACCGGGGGGGCACGCGCCGCAGTCGAGGCGGGCGCCGCATCCGTCGTCCGGCGTGCCGCATTCGTAGGCGAGCGACGCGCAGGTGCCGGGGGAGCACTCGCAGGTCCCCCTCCCCTCGACGCAGGTCTCGGGCGAGGTGCACGACCCGCAGCCGACGAACCCGCCGCAGCCGTCGGGCGCCATGCCGCACTCCCGCTCGGCGCACTCCTCGTCGTCGGGGATGCAAGTGCCGACGCCGCAGCGGTTGGTCTCTCCTTCGCCGCCGCACGTCTCGGGGAGCACGCAGTCCCCGCAGGACACCATGCCCCCGCAGCCATCGAGGGCCTGGCCACAGTCGTAGCCGAGCGGATTGCATGGGTTGGTCGCCTCGCACGTGCACGTCCCCGCGACGCAGGTGCCCGCGCCACCGCAGTCGCCGCAGTCGACCATCGCGCCGCAGCCGCTGTCCGCCTGCCCGCACTCCACGCCGAGCGCGTCGCACGAGCGGGGCTGGCACCCGCACAGGTTCGGGATCCCGCCGCTGCCGCAGGCTTGTCCGTCGGGGCACGCGCCGCAGTCGATCTCAGTCCCGCAGCCGTCGTCGAGCGCGCCGCAGTTGGCGCGGAGCGTGGCGCAGTCCCGCGGCACGCAGGGTCCGGCGTCCACGTCCCGATAGCAGAGGCCGCCCTGGCAGAACATGCCGGGCGGACAGTCGGCGTTCGCGTCGCACGCGTAGGTGCCCTCGGGGATCACCGGGGCGCAGCCAGCCAGGAGGAGGCAGAGCCAGGCGCGTCGCATCAGAAGTGGCCCCGCACGCGCACGCCGCCGGGGCCGATCGCGACCTCGGGCTCGCCGCCGCCGCCGCCCGCGAGCGCCCAGACGAGGCCCGCCGCCATGGCCGCCGCGCCGAGACCGAGCGCGGCGCCGCCCACACCACGGAAGATGGGGACCCGGTCATACCGCTCGGAGAAGTCCTCCCAGCGAGGCCCGCCGTCGGTGCAGCCGTTCGGCGCGGAGACGCAGCCGGCGTCCACCTCGGCCACGATCAGGAGCACCGCGCCGCCCACCGCGAGCGCGGCGCCCGCGCCGGCCACGATCCAGGGCGCCGGGCCCGGGTCTCGCGCCTGGCGCGCCTCCGCCAGCGCGGCCTGCGCCTGCGCCTCGCGCTCCGCCGTGGCCGCCTCCGCGGCGAGGCGCTCCTCCTCCTCCCGGCGCGCGTCGGCGACCTGCCGCTCGAGCACGCGGATGCGGCCCTCGACGCTCGCGCGATCGTCGCTGCCCGGGCGCGCCGCGAGGTAGCCGCGGTAGGCCTCGAGCGCGACCTCGTCCATGCGGAGCCGGTCCGCGGAGGTGGCGACGTTGTAGAGGATCTCCGGGTTGCCCGTGATCCGGTGCGCCTCCTGGAAGCGCATCAGCGCGGTCTCGAAGTCCCCCGACTCGTAGGCGGCGCGCCCCTGCTCGAAGGCGCGGCGGGCCTGCTCGAGGCTCTGCGCGGAGGCGGCGCTGCTGAGCAGGAGGCTGATCGAAGCGAAGGCGAAGACGAGGAGGCGCAAGATTCGGCCAATCTACCGCTCGGGTGCGCCGCGTCCAACCATGCCCCCAACCATGCCCCCGACCTTGCCGCGCGGCTGACCTCGACGCAGGGTCCGCGGCCATGCGACTGCCCCCAGAGCTGTCCCGCGCGGACGTCGTCGCGCTCGAGCGGCGCCACGTCTGGCCGCCCTACACGTCGAGCGAGCGGCACGAGGGCACCGAGCCCCTGGTGATCACCGCCGCCGAGGGGCCCTGGATCGTCGACGCGGACGGCCGCCGCTATCTCGAGGGGAACGGCTCTTGGTGGACCTGCACGCTCGGGCACGGCCACCCGCGCCTCCGCGCCGCTCTGGCTCGCCAGGCCGAGCAGCTCATGCACGTCGCGGCGGGAGGGATCACGCACGCTCCGGTCGCCCTGCTCGCGAAGGAGCTGGTCGAGGTCGCGCCCACGGGGCTGACGCGGGCGCACTTCTCGGACGACGGGTCGACCGCGGTCGAGGTCGCGGTGAAGGCGGCCTTCCAGTACTGGCAGCAGAACGGCCGGCCGACGCGCACGCGCTTCATCTCGCTCGCCGGCGCGTACCACGGCGACACCCTCGGGGCGGCCAGCCTCGCGTCGCTCGAGGAGTTCCACCACGTCTTCGGCCCGCTGCTGTTCGAGGTGATCCGCACCCCCGACGCGGCCGATCCCGAGGGCTGGGAGAAGGCCTTCGCCCACGTGGAGGCGGAGCTGCGCGCGCGCCCCGACGAGATCGCGGGGGTGATCGTGGAGCCGCTCATCCAGGGCGCGGCCGGGATGCGCATGTACGCGCCACAGCTCCTGGCCCGGCTGCGCGAGGTGACCCGCGAGGTCGACACCTTCCTCATCGCGGACGAGGTCTTCACCGGCTACGGGCGGACCGGGGCGATGTGGGCCTGCGAGCTGGCCGGGATCACGCCCGACTTCCTCTGCACGGCCAAGGGGTTCACGGCCGGCGTGCTGCCGATGGCCGCCACCCTCGCCACGGACCGGGTCTACGACGGCTTCCGCGGCGGGGCGGAGCGCGCGCTCATGCACGGGCACACCTTCTGCGGCAACCCCCTCGGCGCGGCCGTCGCGCGCGAGGTCCTCGCCGTCTACCGCGACGAGGACGTGATCGGGCAGGTCCGGCGCAAGGCGCCCCTGGTCGAGGCGGCCTTCGCGCGGCTCGGCGAGCTGGACGGGGTCCGGCGGGTGCGCTCCCTCGGCCTGGTCGGCGCGGCCGATCTCGGGGAGGGGGGCTACCGGGGCCAGGCCGGGTGGAACGTCTTCGAGGCGGCGCTCGCGCGGGGGGTGTTCCTCCGCCCCCTGGGGGATACGGTCTACGTGACGCCGCCGCTCAACATCTCGGAGGCGGATCTCACGCACCTGTTGGACGTGCTCACCGAGAGCGTGCGACAAGCATGCTGATTCCCTCCGCGCGCCCGCGCGAGCGGTTACGCCACAGCTGCGCTGAACGCATGTCCCGTCTCATCCCCATCGACCTCCGCCGGCCGTGAACCGATTCCTCGACGCATTCGCCGACCTGGTCACGGGCCGGCGCGCCCTGATGTTGGGGATCATCGGCGTGATCACCGTCGGGCTCGGCGTGTGGATCCCGCAGCTCGTCGCGGACCCGACGCCGCAGCAGTTGACGGCGAGCAGCGTCCAGAACCAGGCCCAGATCAGCGCCGACTTCAACGCCCGGTTCGGCAACCCCGACCACGTGGTGGTGCTGCTGGTCGAGGCCGAGGACGTGCTCGCCCCCGAGCCGCTGGGCTACGTGCACCGGCTCGCCCGCGCCTTCCAGGACGAGGTCTACGTCGACCGGGTGGACGGGGTCACGGTCACGCCCTTCGCGCTCCCCGCCGCGCCCGAGGAGGTGGGCCTCGACGACCTCGACGACGCGCCGTCGTTGGACGACCTCGACGACGAGGATCTCGAGGGGCTGGACGCGCTCGAGGACGCGCCGGATGACGATTCGATCGACCCGGAGCTGGAGGACGCCCTCGGGGTGCTCGTCCAGACCTCGCCCGAGCGCTTCCCCATGGGCCTCGGCTCGATCGCCAGCCGCATGGCCGACGTCCAGTACGGCGCCGCGATCGAGGGAGACGAGGTCACCGACGCCGAGCGAGAGCGCTTGATCGCCGCGATCGACGCCGCGCCGCTCCTCGAGGGCCGGCTGATCAGCCGCGATCGCACGCTGACCGTCGTCGCCTTGGCCCTCGACGAGCGGGTCGAGGACCACCGCGTGATGCAGGAGACGGTCGAGGACATCGACGCGTGGCTCGAGGCCAACCCGCCGCCGAGGGGGGTGAACGTGCATCGCGGGGGCCTGCCGCACCTGTTCAACTCGATCGTCGTCAAGATGGCCGACGACAACGTGCGCATCGTCCCGCTGACGCTGCTCGTGTGCCTCGTCCTGCTCTTCGTCTCTTTCCGCTGGGTGCCCGGCACCTTCCTGCCCGTCGTCGCGGTCGGCCTCAGCGCGATCATGGTCATCGGCGCCATGGCGCTCGCCGGCGAGACGATGAACGTGATCAACAACATCATCCCGCCGCTGTTGATCATCATCGGCGTCAGCGACTCGATCCACCTGATCGGGCGCTATCGGGAGGAGCTCGATCACGCCTCGAGCAAGATGGAGGCGGCGCGCAACACCGTCCGCGCCATGGCCGTGGCGTGCTTCCTGACCTCGATCACCACCGCGGTCGGGCTCGCGTCCCTCGTGGTCAGCCAGACGGCGATGCTCCAGCGCTTCGGCGTGACCGCGGGCATCGGCGTGCTGATCGCCTACGTGGTCACGATCGGCTTCCTCCCGCCCGCGATGACGCTCTTCGACCCGCCGCTGCCGCCTCGCGAGCGCAGGCGGATCACGCTGCGCCGCAAGCGGGGCAAGGACGATGGACCCCGCGCGGACCGCGGACTGCTCGAGCGGGCCATCGTGGTGCTGACCGCGAAGATCCTCCGCCGGCCGTGGCCTTTCATCGTGGGCGCCGCGGTGCTGATGGCCGCCTTCAGCTGGATGGCGGTGCGGGTCACGGTCGACAGCGCCCTCCTCGACGAATTCGACGAGGAGGACGAGGCGGTGGTGAGCACGCTCCTGCTCGAGGAGAAGCTCGAGGGGGTGCGGCCGCTCGAGATCATGCTCGAGTCGGACGATCCCACGCGCTTCCAGGACCCCGAGGTGGTGGCCGCGATCGACGAGACGCAGGCCTGGCTCCGCGGTCAGGACGGCGTGCTCGGCACCGTCTCGATGAGCGACTACCTGCACGAGACCTGGGCGCGCATCGCGGGCGACGACGAGGCGCGGACCGAGCGCTTCGCGAGCGAGGCCCAGGTGGCTGCGCTGCTCACCCTCTTCGGCCGGGTCGAGCCCAACCCGATGGACGCCTTCCTGGCCGAGGGAGGCCAGGTCGCTCGCATCCAGGTGCGGCTGGCCGACATCGGCGCGGCGCGTAGCATCGTCGTCATCGACGCGCTCCAGGAGCAGCTCGACGCGCGCTTCGCGCCGCTCGGGGTCGAGGTCTCGATGGCGGGCGAGGCCTACACCGGCTCGGTCGGTCTGAACGCCGTCGTGCGTGACCTGCTCGGCAGCCTCAGCACCGCGGTCCTGATCATCTTCGGCATGCTCGTGGTGCTCTTCGGCAGCTGGCGGCTCGGCCTGCTGAGCATCCCGCCCAACGTGCTGCCGCTCGTGGGCACGGTCGCCTGGATGGCCGTCCGCGACATCCCCCTCAACGCGGCCACCGTCATCGTCTTCTCGATCAGCCTGGGCCTCGCGGTCGACGGCTCGATCCACCTGCTCGCCCGCTACAAGGAAGAGATCGCGGGCGGGATCGGCCGGAACGCGGCGCTCATCCGGGCCGCCCGCGGGACCGGCCGCGCGGTGGTGGTGAGCTGCGTGACCCTGATGCTCGGCTTCGGGGTGATGCTCCTCAGCTCGTTCGTCCCCGTGCAGCGCTTCGGCGAGCTGATCGGGGTGACGGTCGGCATGTGCCTGTTCTCGACCCTGATCGTGCAGCCCGCGCTGCTCCGGGTGGCCGCGCCCAAGGCGCCCCCCGGCCGCTTCCGCCGGCGCGCCAAGGAAGAAGAGACGCCCGCGTCAGAGACGCCCGCGTCAGAGACGCCCGCCTCAGAGACGCCCGCCTCAGAGACGTAGGTCGAAGACGACGTCGAGCGGCGCGTCGAGGCCGTCTGCGTGCGCCTCCTGCCGCGCGGTCCGGGCGATGCACGAGCGCTCGATCGGCGTCAGGTGATGGCGCGGGGCGCTGGCGCGGGCGCTCCGCACCGATCCGTCCGGGCGAAAGCTGAGCTGCACACGCGCGATCCCTCCGCGTCGCCTCGGCGCGCACGCGCGCAGGGCCGGCGACACGCCCGCGATGGCGGCGCGGACCGCCTCGCTCCGCGGGTCCGGCTCGACAGGCTCCGTGGAGGGCGTGGGCGCAGGGGCGCGCTCCTCGAACGCCGCGTCCAGCGCGCGCGCGGTGGAGCGGTCGATGGCCACGGGGGCCACGCGGGCTGGCGGCGCGGCGACTCGCGGTTCGTCTGGCGGGGGCGCCGTCTCGCGAGGCGGCGGCGGCGCGACGGCGCGCGGGGCCGGCTGCGCCTGCGCGCGCTGCCGCTGGGCCTGCTCGCGCTGGGCCTGCTCGCGCTGCTCGCGCTGTGCCCGCTCGCGCTCGGCGTGCGCCCGATAGGCGGCCTCGCGCCGCTCCCGCTCGCGCTGCGCCTCGAGTCGAGCGCGCCGCGCCTCCGCTTCCCGCTCCAGGCGGGCGTCGCGCTGAAGATCGTCGGAGTCCGGGACCGCGCCGATCGGGTCCCCCGAGTCGTCGCGCAGCACCCGGTCGAGGGCGCTCGACGGCCCCTCGGGCGCCTCGGTGCCGGGCGCGGGCTCGACCGGCGTCACGTACGGGTTGCTCGGCGTCGTGCCGGGGTCGGTCGCCCCCGCCTCGATCGGATACAGAAGCGCCGCTGCGACCCCGCAAGCGGAGACGCATCTCGTCCAGATGGTCTGCATGATTCCCCCCCGCGTGATCGCCTCGCAGTCCCTGTGCCACTCTCGTACAGGGGCGCGTGGCCGTGAGGCGCGCGCAGGTCGTGCGTCGGCGTGCTACGTTCCGCGCGCGATGGCAGCCCAAGGGAGTCGACCGCGCATCCTCGTCGCAGAGGACGATCCGGACGTCCTCAAGATGCTCGATCACGTGCTCCGCGCGCTCGGTGACGTGGTGACGGCGAGGGACGGCCAGGAGGCGCTCGAGCGCGCGCGAGAGGCGCGCCCGGACGTGATCGTGACCGACCTGATGATGCCGCGCATGGACGGGCTGATGCTCTCGAAGGAGCTCAAGCACGATCCCCGGCTCGCCACGGTGCCGGTGGTGATGCTCACCGCCAAGACGCAGCCGCGCGACGTCATCGCGGGCATCAACGCGGGCGCGCGTTTCTACGTGACCAAGCCGTTCAAGACCGAGGAGCTGGTCTCCAAGGTGCGCAAAGCGCTCGGCGCCAAGGCCTGAGCGGGACCCGACACGTGGCGAAGAAGAAGAAGCGCGCCGCGAGCGCGGCCGGCGCGAAGAAGAAGAAGCCGGCCGAGCAGGCCCCCGAGGCGCCCGCGAAGAAGCCGCCGCGCGACTGGGCGGAGATCGGCCGCGCCTACGGCCTGCTGCTCCTCAGCGCGGTGCTCATGTTCCTCGGCTTCGCGGGCTTCGGCGTCTGGCCGCTCGCGTTCTGCGGCATGGTGCCAGCGCTCTTCGTCTTCGACGCGGATCCGAAGCCGATCGGCTGGAAGTTCTTCTGGCGGGCGCTCTTCTTCGGCTACATCGCCTACTACGGGGGCTTCTACTGGGTGGTGAACACCATCGTGGACTTCGGGGGCTTCCCCTATCCACTCGCCCTCGCGTTCGCCTCCATCTACTTCCTCTACCAGGCCATCGAGTTCGTCTTCGTGCTCTGGCTCTGGCGCCGCGCGCGGGAGCGCGGGTTCAACGCCACCGCCTCGCTGGTGGCCGCGTATCTGACGGCCGAGACCGTCTTCCCGATGCTCTTCGACCACTACTACGGCAACAGCTTTCACATGCTGCCGGTGGTGGTGCAGGTCGCCGACCTCGGCGGGCCGATGCTGCTGACCGCGCTGGCCATGCTCGGCAACGGCGCGATCTACGAGCTGGCCCGGGCGCGCATCAAGAAGGCGCCGCTCCCCTGGCGCACCCCGGCCGTCTTCACGGGCGCGGTGCTCTTCGTGCTCGGCTACGGCGCATGGCGCATCGGGGAGGTCGAGGCGCGGGTGGCCGCGGCCCCGAAGATCCAGGTCGGCGTCGTGCAGACCAACATGGGGATCTACGAGAAGCGCGAGGACCCGGGCGAGGGCCTGCGCCGTCACCTCGAGCAGTCGGCCGCGCTCGAGGCCGAGCACGACCTCGATCTCCTGGTCTGGCCGGAGTCGGCGGCCACCTTCCGCGTGCCTCGAGAGGTCGGCACGCGGGTGGGCCCGTTCTTCGACAACGCCGCGGCGTGGTTCCGGATCGAGAGCGCGGGCTTCCCCGAGACGCCGCTCATCTTCGGCGGGCTGAGCGTCGGCCACGACGAGGACGGCACGAGCCGCTACTACAACACCGCCTTCATCACCGACGACGACGGCGCGATCCAGGCCCACGTCGACAAGACCTATCTCCTCGCGTTCGGCGAGTACATCCCCTTCGGGGAGATGTTCCCGATCCTCTACGAGTGGTCGCCCAACACGGGGCACTTCACGCCGGGCGATCACGTCCAGCCGCTGCCGTTCCGCGACTACCGGATCACGACGCTCGTCTGCTACGAGGACATCCTCCCGAAGTTCACGCGGCGCGCGGTGCGCGAGGCCAACCCGCACCTGCTCGTGAACGTGACGAACGACGCGTGGTTCGGGGACACGCAGGAGCCGTACATCCACCTCGCGCTCGCGAAGATGCGCGCGGTCGAGCACCACCGCTACCTCGTGCGCGCCACCAACACGGGGGTCAGCGCGATCATCGATCCCACCGGCCGCGTCATCGCGGAGGGCCCGCTCTTCGACCGCGACAGCCTCCACGGCGAGGTCGCGATGATGCAGGGCGAGACGCTCTACGAGCACCTCGGGGACTGGCCCGGCTGGCTCGCGCTCGGCGCGACGCTCTACATGGTGCTGGTCGGCCGCCGCAACCGGCCCGAGCAGGAGCCGCCGCCCGAGGAGCAGGTCCGCGAAGAGCGGATCCGGCGCAAGCGCGAGGAAGACGACGACCCGGACCCCGAAGAAGAAGACGAGGAGGACGCGTGAACCTCACCGACGCGTCACCGCGCATCGCCTGGGAGTCGCACGGGACCTCGGGCCCGCGCGTCCTGATGATCATGGGCATGGGCATGCGCGGGCGCGTCTGGCGGCCGCAGGTGGAGGAGCTGCGTCGCGACCACCAGCTCATCACCTTCGACAACCGCGGGGTCGGCGAGTCCGAGGAGGCGGCCGGCGCGTGGGGCATGAAGGACATGGCCCGGGACGCCCTGGCCGTGCTCGACGCGGCCGGCTGGGATCGCGCGCACGTGGTCGGCGTCTCGATGGGCGGCATGATCGCGCAGGAGCTCGCGCTGATGGCGCCGGAGCGGCTGCGCTCGCTGACCCTCATCGCCACCCACGCAGGCGGGCCGACGAGCCGGATCCCTCCGCTCCGTGGCGTGCGCGGCTTTCTCCAGGTGAACCTCTTGCCGCCGGAGGAGCGCTTCCACGCGCTGGCCTATCTCCTCTACCCGGCCGACTACCTCCGCGTCGCCGATCGCGACGCGATCGCGGGCCGCATGGAAGAGCAGCTCGGCTCGCGGCCTTCGACCTCGGTGCGCATCGGGCAGCTCCGCGCGGTGATGACGCACGACACACGCAGCCGCCTGCCCGGGCTGCGGGTCCCCGCGATGACGATGCGATCCGGGCGCGACGCCCTCGTCAGCCCGCGTGAGCAGCGCCGGCTGGCCTCCCTCCTGCCGGGCGACGACGACGTCTTCTACGACCTCGCGGGGCACGGCTTGATCTTCCAGTGCGCCCGGGCCATCAACGGCCGACTGCGTCGCTGGTTCGCCTGTCACGAGCCTGCAACCGTCTCGCCCCCCTCGCCCCGCCCTCGTTGACAGGTTCCATTTGACAGGCGGGCACCGATCGCCTTCGATGCGCCCCCGGGGGACGCAGCCTCTACGCCGTATTCATGCCTCGCCTCTCATCCAGATCCCTCGGTTTCGCGGTCGTGCTCGTCGCGATCGCCGTATCTTTCGTCAGCTGGGGCCCGAGCCCCGCGCTCGGCGACGCCTACTCTCGCGTGTTCATCAACGGCACGCCGGTCCCCGTCTTCTTCAACGACGGCGACTCCTTCCGCGTGTTCGGCGGCGAGTACCGCGGCAGCCAGTGCCGCCTCGCGGGCTTCAACACGCTCGAGTCGTTCGGACCAGGGCACCAGTGGGGCGATTGGCACCCGTACGAGCTGTACATCAACGCCAAGATGGCGACGTACAATGGGCGCCGCGGCACCTGGCACTGCACCACCGACGGCTCGACCGACACCTACGGGCGCATCCTGATGATCTGCCCGGACCTCGCCGTCGATCAGATCCGGCGCGGCTACGCCCACGCCTACCAGGCGGACGACACCCCTTCGCCGCCCGCCTATCTCCGCGCGCAGCAGGACGCGATCCGCCATCGACGGGGCATGTGGGCCCACGGCGTGCCGGACTACCTGATGACCTCCATCCATTCGGCGGACGAGGACCCGAGCCGCGAGTGGCACTACAACCGCCTGATCTCGGTGCGCGACGGCCACTCCGAGTCGATGCAGCACCGCGAGACCTACGAGGAGTGCTCCTGGGTCTGCAACGACGAGATCCGGGTCGACCTGCCCCGCGTCCGCGAGGCGGCGCGTCAGCTCCGCGCCGACCCCGAGCTGGCGCCGCTGCTGGCCGAGTGGGCGAACCTGCACCTCGTCGAGTTCGTCTCGCGCTTCCACCGGATCGGTGAGCTGCCGGAGTATCTGCAGGGCCCTGCGCGCCCGCTGGTCGAGCAGCGCGTGCGGCAGATGCAGGCGGCCGGGCAGCTCGGCGAGACCCGCACCGAGCGCGGCTCGTGCATGCTCCACGTTCCCTTCGAGCGCCGCTACGGGCGCGACCGCGCGGAGTGCCTGCGCGGCCACGGGGACTGGGGCCACGGAGAATCACACTGATGCGTCGCGCCCTGCCCATCTCGCTCGCCCTGCCGGTGTTGTTCGGCCTGTCGGTGAGCGGCTGCTTCACCCTCGACTTCGACGGAGACGGCGTCATCGATCGCCCGCCGCCCGCCGGGTACGAGACCGACTACATCAGCTGCGCCAACGGTCGCGACGACGACCAGGACGGGCGCATCGACTGTGAGGACTCGGACTGCCTGATGAACGGGCACTGCGGAGAGCAGATCCCGCTCACCCCGCCGCTCGGCGTCGAGAACACCTTCGAGCTGTGCAGCAACGGCATCGACGACGACGAGGACGGCCAGTTCGACTGCGGTGACCGCGGCTGCCAGGCGATCATGGAGCTGTGCTGCCTGACCGAGGTCGACGACGAGACCTGCAGCAACGGCATCGACGACGACGGCAACGGCTTCGCCGACTGCCAGGACTTCAGCTGCCGCAACAACGACTTCGTCTCGGTCTGCGAGCGCGAGCGGAGCTGCACCAACGGCCTCGACGACGACGGCGACCGCTTCGCGGACTGCCGCGACTCCGACTGCGACGACGACCCCGCCTGCAGCACCGAGATCTGCGACAACGGCCTCGACGACGACGGCGACGGGCTGCGCGACTGCTTCGACCCGGGCTGCGTCGGCACGCCCGCGTGCCCGCCCGAGGGCAACTGCGGCAACGGCCTCGACGACAACGGCGACGGCCGCACCGACTGCGCCGACCCGAGCTGCTACGACGAGGCCCGCTGCAACGGCCCCGAGCACACGGTGGAGCTCTGCTCGGACGGCAACGACAACGACGACAACGGCTTCACCGACTGCGGCGACTTCAACTGCACGATGGAGAGCCGCGGCGCGACGCCGGCCGCGGTGATGTTCTGCGCGAGCCGCCCGCCGGAGAACTGCAACAACGGCGAGGACGACGACTTCAACGGCCAGACCGACTGCGCGGACGAGGCCTGCGGCTCCGACCCGAGCTGCGGTCAGGAGCGCTCGATGGCCGACTGCACCAACGGCCTCGACGACGACTTCGACGGCTTCACCGACTGCGACGACTTCTCGTGCAACAGCGTCGCCGACGGCGCCGACCCGGCCGTGGCCGCCTTCTGCGAGGAGCAGGGCGAGACCACGCTCGAGGAGTGCATGAACGGCGAAGACGACGACATGAACGGCTTCACCGACTGCGGCGACTTCTCCTGCTCGCGCAGCGACGACCCCGCCGTCCTCGACTACTGCGCGATGACGAGCGAGACGACCTTCGAGCGCTGCACCGACGGGCGCGACAACGACGAGAACGGCTTCACGGACTGCGCCGACTTCTCGTGCCGCTTCAGCTTCTTCGTCCTCGGCTCGCAGTTCTGCGACTCCGACGCGGACTGCCCGGACCCGATGGTCTGCCGCGTCCCGGCGGGCGCCACGCGCGAGGACCGGATCTGCGTCGGGCCGCTCCCGGACCAGCGAAACACCTGCGGCGAGGACACCGACTGCGCTCCGGGTTGGACCTGCGACCGCATCTCGGTGGGCGCCGGGTTCGGCCGCACGTGCATCAACCATTGCACGCGCGACGACGAGTGCGGCCTCGGCGACTCCTGCTTCGAGGGGCTCTGCCTGTCCATCCGCGGCCCGTGCGCGGAGAGCGTCTTCGCGAACGAGGACTCGAACTTCCAGGACGGCGCCGCCGTGCAGGCCGCGACCTGCGGTCAGCAGGCGGCGATGAGCGTGCGCAGCTGCACCGACGGGCGCGACGGCGACTCCGACGGCTTCACCGACTGTGAAGACTGGGAGTGCAACCACAACCCCCGCGCGGTCTCGGTGCCGGCCGGCATGACCTACGACGACTGCTTCGTCGAGACCGATCCCGGCAGCATCGTCTGCACCCCGCGCCGGAACCCCGACGGCAGCCCCGTCTGCCCGCCGCTCTGCCGCTACGCCGGCGGCCGCACCTGCGTGGTCGGCCCGCGCGCCGGCCAGACCTGCACCACCGACGAAGACTGCGGCGGCGCCGCCTCCTCCTGTAGCCGGCCGGGCCCCGCGGGCTCCGAGTTCGTCTGCCCCTGAAGAGATTTGCTGCGATGAGTAGTGGAGAGAGTTGGATGAAGAGCATCGTGAGCTGCGTCTTTTCGACGCTGCTGGTCTGCGCGCTGACGTCGACGGCGTTCGCCCAGGAGGACGAGCCGGTCGGACCCGGCACGGGCGAAGGCACCCTGCCCACGCCGCCCCCGGCGGAGGAGCCCGCGGAGAGAGATCCGAACCTGGTCTTCTCCGGGCAGACCGAGGCGCCCCCGGCGCAGGCGGCGACCGAGACCATCTGCAACGACCGGCAGGACCAGGACGGCGACGGCCTCGCCGACTGCGCCGACGCGGACTGCTTCGACGACCCGTACTGCCAGGCCGGCGGTGAGCAGGAGCGGACCAACGACCGCTGCAGCGACTGGATCGACAACGACGGCGACGGCGCGGTCGACTGTGACGACGACGACTGCGCGAGCACGCCGGGCATCACCGTGTGCTCCGGCTCGTGGCAGGGCTCGGTCTCGGGCGGCGGCGGCGCCCCCCAGGCGGGCGCGGACGAGATCCCCGAGCTCTCCGGCGACATGAGCGTCGAGGACCTCATCGGCCGCGGCGACGACGCGGACGGCGAGCGCAACGACTACCTCTGCTCCGACGGCGTCGACAACGACGCGGATGGCCGCACCGACTGCCAGGACTTCGGCTGCCGCTTCGACCCGAGCGTCACCGTCTGCTCCAGCTCGCCCGGCATCCGCTTCAGCGTCGTGGCCGGCATCGCGGCCAGCCTCCGGATCGACGAGCAGTCCGACCTCGACGGCGACGGCTTCACCGAGTTCACCGACCCGACCGGCGACGTGCGCTTCACGCGGATCCAGCTCCGCGCGCTCGGCCCGATCCCGTTCATCCAGAACTCGTTCTTCCTCATCAACCTCCGCGCCGAGCGCACGCTCCGCATGACGTTCGCGACCTTCAACATCCCGCTCGGGACCGAGGGTCACTACATCAGCATCAACAGCGGCTCCGGCGGCCTGAGCCCGGGTCTCATCGTCTCGACGTCGAAGCAGCCGCTGCTCGACCCGCCCTTCTACCTGTTCAACGCCTTCGAGCAGGGCAACGGCGCGGCGCTCGAGGTCGGCGGCCCGATCACGAGCGACAACGTGCTCCGCTTCCGTGTGTTCGCGGCCGGCGGCTCGGGCGAGTTCAACGGCAACGTCGGCGGCCGCTTCTTCCGGAGCGAGGACCGCAACTTCAGCTACGGCACCGGCGCGCAGATCCAGCTCAACATCGTCGGCCGGTACGACCGCTTCGACACGCCCTTCCTCTACACGAAGGTGCCGATGACGCTGGCCCTCATCGCGGGCGCGCGCTTCGACCAGCGCCCCGTCGAGCGCTACGCGGCGTGGAACGTCTTCGCGGTCTGGCGCTTCTGGCACATCGGCCTGCGCGCCGAGAGCTACAGCCGCTACGTGCTCGACTTCGACGGCCTGCAGACGGCGTGGAACGTCCAGGCGAGCTTCCTCCTCGTCCCGCGCACCCTCATGTTCGCGGCCGACGTCGGCGGCTTCTTCGTCCCCCTCGAGTACGACCCGCGCGTCACGCCGGCGTTCAGCTCGCAGTTCCGCCAGCCCATCGAGCAGTTCCAGGTGCGCGCCGCGCTCCACTGGTTCTACTTCCGCAACATCGGCATCCTCAGCCTCCTGTTCGCGATGAACATGGAGTGCCAGCGCGTCTTCGGTGACCAGTGCCGTCCGCCCGACGCGCAGCCCGACGCCGCGCTCACCGAGTACGAGGCGCGCCTCGAAGCCCAGTTCCGCTTTTAAAACCCGCGGGGCGGACCCGGCGTGACATTCGGGCTACCCTCGTCGCTCGATGTCACGTCGCTTCGCGCTGCTGCTCTGTGCGCTCCCGCTCCCGCTGATCACCGGCTGTCCCCGTCAGGTCGGGATGCCGGTGGACGGCTCGACGATGTCGACGCCCGACGCCTTCGTGGGTGACGCGGGCGTCGGCCCCGCACCCGACAACGGCTATCGCGGGGCGATCACCTTCGACGACGCGCGGCTCCGCGTGATCGATCCACGCGTGCTGGCCACCGGCTCCTCCCCGTGTCGCGCGCCCGTGCTCGGCGAGGTCTACGCGGTGACGGACGGCGACACCATCCGCGTGGACGGCGTCTCGGAGGTCTTCAACGCGCCGGTCCGCATGATCGGGATCGACACGCCCGAGATCTCCCACGACGGCATGCCCGCGGAGTGCTTCGGGAACGAGGCGCGCGACTTCACCGAGCAGCTCGAGGGGCACCTCGTCTATCTGACCTTCGACGCCGAGTGCTTCGACCGCTTCGACCGCGTGCTCGCCTACGTGCACATCGGGACCGGCGAGGGCGACATGTGGGAGCGCCAGATGCTGCGCCGCGGCTACGCGACCGAGCTGGGCGTGGGCGCCAACCGGACGTGGGAGTCGAGCTTCCGAGCCGACGAGGCCGCGGCGAGGGCGGCGAACGAGGGGCTGTGGAGCGCCTGCCGCTGAGGGAGAGCGCCGTCCTCGCCCTCTCTCTGCTCGCCGCGTGCACGCCCGGGAGCTGTGAGGGCTCCGGCGACCGTCTCCCGGCGAGCGAGCGCCAGCCCGTGACCGACGAGTCGCGCGCGCCGGTGCGCGCCGCGCGCGACGATCTCCCGCTCGCCACGCCGGCGACCGAGGTCACCCTGCGCCGGGGCGCGATCCGCGTGCACAACCACGCCCTCGTCGGCACCTGGCCCGCCGAGGCGCTCGAGGCGGCGCGCGGGGCGGGGCCCGAAGGCGCGATCGATTGGCCGCGGCTCGACGCGACGCTCGAGGCGCCGATCGCCGACGGGAGCCGCTTCCCCTCCCTCGAGGCGGTCCTCGTTCGCGCGCGGCGGGCCGAGGCGTCGGCGACGGGCTCGGGGAGCGGGGCCGGGGTCTACAACCTCCGCATCGACGCGGACGTGCCCATGGTGGACCTCCAGCGTGTGATGTTCTCGGCCTCGATGGCCGGCTACGGCGCGCCGCGGCTGCTCTTCGACGCGGACGGCGAGGAGCGCATGATGCCCTGGCCGCGCGCCCCCAACGACGCGCGCCTGACGGAAGCGCAGATCGCCGAGCTCCTGGCCACGGCGGGCCAGCCGGTCGAGCCGGCTCCCTCCGCGCCGACGACGCCCCCCGCGCCCCCGGGCGCGCGCCTCGAGCTCGACGATGAGCGTGCGCGCGCGTACGTCGGGGACCGCCTGCAGGCGCCCGGGTGTGAGCGCGACGCCGCCGAGGGGACGCAGATGACCTTCGACGGCGACGCGCCGGTGGACGCCCTGGTGCGCTGCCTCGCGCGCCTCGCGACGCGCGTGGAGGGCCGTCGGCTGGTCCTTCGCGCGGACGGCGAGCTGCCCTTCGGCCGCGTCGCGCCGCTCCTTCAGCACGCCGCCGCTGACTTCGAGCAGGTCTCGGTGCCGGTCGACTGACCGATCTCCCGACCCGCGCAGCGCTCGAAATTGGTGGCCACGGAGGGATGGCCGAGCATGCGGCATGCCCTCCCTTCACCGGTCATTCGCGTTTGCCTGCTCGATGATGTCCTGCGTCGCCGGCTGCGGGCCGGCCATGGAGTCGCCCGACGCGGCGACGCGAGACGCCGCGCCATCAGCGGACGCGCGACCGCCGGACGCTCGTGTCGACGACGGAGGAGCAGCCGACGCGAGCGCCCCCGACGGCGGCCGTGCGCTCGACGCGGGTCGTCCCGGCTGCTCGAGCCCGCTGCCGGCCTCCGACGCCCCGGCCGTCCCCGTCGACGGCGCCGAGACCTTCGCGTCCCTCGCGGCCGGGATGTCGTCGGGCGAGTGGGTGCAGTACGACACCACCGCTTCGGAGCGCTACTTCCGCAACGGCGACGGCGGGCACGACCTCACGTGGGGCGACACTGCGGTCTGGGATCCCGCGTCTCAGTGCGTGCTCCACTACGGCGGCGGGCACCTTGTGGTGCCGGCGTTCTCCATCTACTGCGTCCGGACCAACACCTGGATCCGAGGGACGCTGCCGCACTGGCTCGACTTCGAGGGCAGCGTCTGGGGCTACACCAACCACGGCTACGACCGGAACGCATACGACCCGGAGACGCGCCGCCTGTTCTTCTATCGAGGGCGGCGGCTCTGGGTCTACGACCTCGGCTGCGACGAGTGGTCGGAGCAGGAGCTCATGGCGGGCAACCAGACGGCCCGCGACTTCGCGTCCTGGGTGCCCGGTCTCGGCGTGGTCCACGGGCGGGGTGAGAACGACTCGATCCTGTTCGCCTACGACCCCGACACCGGCACCCAGACGCGGCTGGCCGATTCGCTGTTCCACAGCCAGCTCCACACCTTCGGCGAGTACTCCCCCCTGCACGGTCTGTTGTTCTACGGCGGGGGCGACGGCAACCAGAGCGTCTACACGATGGACGAGGCCGGGGTGTCGCGCCGCGTCACCGACTCGCCGGAGCCGATCCGGACCGTCAGCAGCGGGGCGAGCGGCGGCTGGGTGACCACCGACCCGAACACCGGAGACTTCCTCGTGCTCTTCGTCAGCGGCGAGCTGCGGCGGTACGACCCGGTGGGCGACGCGTGGCGGCTCGAGTCCACGAGCCCGTTCGAGTCCGGGATCAACCGGACGATCAGCGCGACCCTGCCCGAGCACGGGGTGATCCTCTTCGCCACCCGCACCGGAAGCGAGGCGGCCCGCGTCACGCTCTACAAGCCCTGAGCTGCGGTCCAGATACGACGACGCCGCCGACCCCGAGGATCGGCGGCGCGGGGAAGATGATCGGCGCTCAGCCGTTGCTGGCGACGGCGCGGATCGTGACGTTGACGCGGATCTCGTTGGAGACCTTGAGGCGGACCGGGAGCGGCACCGAGACGTTGTAGTCGGTGAGCTGCACGCGGAAGCTCGCCTGCGCGCGGATGACGTCGCCCGTGATGCGGGCCGCGCGGAGCTCGTCGTTGAGGGGGATGAGCCGGACGCGGGCGTTCGCGACGATGTCGCGGGTGACGCCGTGAATGGAGAAGCGGCCGTGGATGCGCACGCGGGTGGTCTCGTTCGGGGTCAGGCGGCTGGCGCCCTCGATGCGCGTGATCTCGAACGTCGCGTTGGGGTGCGCCTGCGCGTCGAGCCAGCCGTCCCCGCGGAGGTGCTCGTCACGCAGATCGACGCCCGTGCGGATGGAGGCGACGCGGACCTGCACGGTGCCGCTCGCGCTCGAGAGATCGTTCGGGTTGACGTTGACCGTGCCGGTGACGTGCGAGCTGACGCCGGTGATCGTCTCGAGCGGCGCGTCCGAGATGAACTGGATGCGGCTGCCGCCGTCGTTGCGGATGGTGAACTCGCGCGACTGCGCCGAGGCGGTGGCGCTGAAGCCGAGCGCGAGCACGGCGGAGAGCATCAGGAAGCGAATCTGCGTACGCATGGATCGGACTCCTCGGGGGCTGTCGTTGTCGGGGCGTCGAGTCGGGGGACGGCCGCGTCGGTGCGACGGGGCGCGACCGCGCCGGATTCACCCGAGGAGGATCCCCCCCTCCCGGGCGCTTGGGACACGATCAGAGGGAGGATACGATCAGAGGCCCCTGTCGTTACAAGGGCGTGTCGTTACGAGGGCGGTGAGCCCAGGACGACCTTCTGCTCGACGAGATCCGCGAGCACCGAGGCCATGCCCTCGAGGAACCTCTGCGTGGGCTTGTCGCGCCCGAGCTCGGCGAGCACCGCGCGCACGCCATCCGCCTGGCTCCCCGGCCCGGACCAGGCGCGGAAGAGGCGCGCGCCGACGTCGTTCAGCACGTAGGTGAAGATCCGCGTCGCGCCGGGCTTGCGATAGACCAGGACAAGGTGCGGCTCGTCGAGGGTCTCGGGCGCGAGGTGATCCCGGTCGACCCGGTGCGTGACCTCGAGCGTCTCGAGCACCGGGTTGATCACGGCCGGCCGCTCGAAGTCGAGCTCGACCGCCGCGACCGCGGGCTCCTCGAGGGCGCCCACCCGCCACTTCGCGTCTTCCCAGCGCACCAGGTCTCGCACGTGCGGGGGCAGCGTCTCGTCCGCTTCCCAGCCGGGGAGGGCGTGCGTCACGAGCTCGTGCACGACCTCGCGGATGAATCGCGTGCGCGGCGTGTGGGCCTCGAGGTAGGCGGACACCGCGTCGTCGAAGCGCGCGTCGCCGAGCAGCTCGGCCGTCCTGGGCAGCCCGCTCCGCATCATCGCGAAGAGCCGCGAGCGGACCATGCCGCGGTAGATCAGCCAGCGCGCCTCGTCGCCGTGGAGCCGCGCGAGGTCGGCCTCCGCGGGCGATCGGTCGAAGCACATGCGCGCGAAGGCGCGCTGGATCTCGGCCAGCTCGCTCACTCCGCCGCGTCCCTGCTCTTGGGATCGCTGCTCTCGTGAGCGGCGGTCGCGCGCTCGTAGATCTCCGAGAGCTGCCGCACCTCGGCCAGCAGCTCGTCGAGCGGCGGGATGTTCTGGTCGCGCTCGAGCAGGACGGGCTTGGGCCCCGTGCGCTCGAGCGTGTACTCGAGCAGGTCGAACACGCCGTCGCAGACGGGCTCGCCGTGCGTGTCGATGATAAGCGCGTCCTTGCGCGTGAAGTGCCCGGCCACGTGCATCTGGACCACGCGCTCGTAGGGCAGGGCGTCGATGTAGGGGCGCGGGTCGAAGCCGTGGTTCCGGCTGTTGACGTAGATGTTGTTCACGTCGAGGAGCAGCTTGCAGTCGGCCGCGTCGAGCACCTCACAGAGGAACTCCGGCTCGGTCCAGCCGCGGCGCGGCGCCGGGTCCGCGTAGTAGCTGATGTTCTCCACCGCGACGGGGCGGCCGATGGCCTGCTGCACCTCGTCGACGCGCTCCTTCACCGTCTGCACCGTCTCCTTGGAGAAGGGCAGCGGGAGGAGGTCGTGGAGGAAGCTCCCGTCCACGTCCGCGAAGCAGAGGTGGTCGCTGTACCAGGGCGCGTCGATGCGATCGAGGAGGCCGGCGAGCTGCCGCTTGTACGGCTCGTCGAAGGGCGTGACCGTGCCGAGGCAGAGCGAGAGGCCGTGCGGCACCAGCCGCCACGACTCCATCGCGCGCTCCAGGTTCTGGGCGAAGAGCCCCCCGCGCGCGACGTAGTTCTCGGGGTGGATCTCGAGCCAGCGCACCTCGTCGGGGCGGCGCTCGAGGAGCGCCTCCGCCAGGTCGTGCCGCAGGCCGAGCCCGATGCCTTCGATCGTCTTCATCACCGCCTCGAAAAGATGGCGCTTTAAGTACATCGCGGGAGCCCCCTTTCGGAAACTCCCGCGACGGACCTCACAAGCTGACGCTCAGCGCGGCAGCGTGCGAGAGATGGGGCTCAGCTCACTCGGCCTCGCCGCCACAGCTGCCGGCGCCGCAGGACGCCTCGCCGCCAGCCTCGTCACCCTCGGCGCCCATGTCGCCACCCTCTTCGGTCGCGCCGGAGCAGGAGGCCTCGCCAGCGCCCGAGCAGGACGCCTCACCGGCACCCGAGCAGGACGCCTCGCCACCACCGGTGGCCTCTTCGCCGCCGGTGTCTCCACCCGCCTCGGCGTCACCGCCACCGCAGCCGTAGGCCGCGAGACCGAGAGAAGCAGCCGCGATCGCCACCAGCTGGGTCTTGAGCTTCGTGTTCATTCCAAATTCTCCCCGAACAACAGTTCTCTGTTCGAATGGGTCGCGCACGAGGACATCTCGTCAGCGGCGACCGACTTTGAGGTCGACGCGCATTCTACGCCACATCTGCCCGCCAGTTACAAGTCAGAAGCGGGAAGAAATTCGACCGCGTCTCGGGGGTTTTCCGCAATTCGCCCCCTCCGCACCCCCGAAAAATGGCTAAGCGGCCGGAATCAGCCGCTTCTCGCTCAGAGCGACGGCGGCAGGAGCAGCGTGTAGCGGCCGTCGGCGTCGATGCTCGCGCGGCCGATCTGCACCGCGCGGGAGCGGCCGTCGCTGCCTTCGAGCACCGCATAGGCGCGGATCTCGCCCCCGTTGACGGGGATGAGGTCGCCCTCGCCCGCGAAGCGCGCGGTGCCGCTGAGGACTACCGGGTTCTGCAGATCGTAGACGCTGGTGACGGGCGAGTCGGAGCGGATGGGGTTGTCCGGCAGGACCAGCCACGGGAAGTTGCTGCCGACCGGGGGCTCGAAGACGAGGTCGTAGACGCCCACGTCGAGCGGCAGCGCGAAGCGTCCGTCGAGGTCGGTGGCCGTCACCGCGGCGCGCGCGAAGCGAGCCACCTCGACGGGCGGATCCCCGAAGGTGGTGCCGCGCGGGTTCGCCCGGACCTGCGCGTCCAGCATGCCCTCGCCCATGACCGTGCGGACCGTGCCTCCGAGCGGCACGCGCTCCGGCACCTCGAACAGCATGCCGCCGACCGTCATCGATCCGCTCGCGGGGGCCGAGATGAGCACCCCCGACAGGCGGTGCACGGCGAGGTTGGCCTCGCGGGCGGGCGGGGTGACCAGCACGTCGTAGGTGCCGGGCAGCAGGTGCACCTGGTAGCGGCCCGCCTCGGTGGTGGCGGTGGCCGAGAAGCGGCCCACGACCCCGGTGGCGTCGTCGACGATGTCGGTCGAGGTGAAGCGGAGCGAGGCGCCGTCGAGCGGGGCGCCGGACGCGGCGTCGACCCAGCCCTCGTAGGTCACGATGGCGGCGGTGGACGGCATCAGGACGGTGACGATGCCCGCCTCCTCGTAGAGGCCGGCCGGGTCGACGGTGAACGTGGGCGCGGGGCCCTCGGCCTCGATGCGTTCGGCGCTCGGCGTGATCTCGAGGAACCAGCGGTCGGCGCTCGCCCAGTCGGCCTGGAACATGACCAGCTCGAAGCGGCCCGCGCCCAGCTCGGCGTTCTCGCCCGTGACCATCGTGGAGGAGAGGACCCGGCCGCTCGCGGTCACGGCGCGCAGGATGAGGCCGTCCTGGGTGGCGCCCTCGGCGTCCACGACCACGCCCTGCACGCGCACCAGGCAGCCCTCAGCCGGCGGCTCCGACTGCTCCGGGACGCTGCAGAAGTTCGGGTAGGTGAGGAAGTCGATCCGCGCGACCCCGGCCTCGGGGCTCAGGTACTCGGCCATCGGCCGGATCGGCGGGCGCTTGGCGCGCCACTCGCCGGTGGGCTGGACCACGAGCTGGTAGCGGCGGCCGGGGAGGATCTGGGTCGCGAAGTTCACCAGCAGGCCGTCGCGGCGCGGATCCTCGCTCGCCTCGTCGACGGCCTGGACGTCGACGTCGACCGTCGGGCCGCCCGGGATGGCGCTGATCATCGACAGCCGCATGTTGGCCGCGACGGACGCGCCGGTCTGGATGTCCCGGACGTGGCCCATCGTCGAGGTGCCGAGCGGCAGCTCGAGGTCTCGCTCGCTCACGGTGGCCAGATCGAAGGGCTCGAAGCTGACGGGGAGCACGGTGCCGCCGAGCGGATCCTGCGCGGGGACGACCTCCAGGCCGACCTGGTAGCTCCCGCTCGGCTCGGAGACGCACATGCTGCGGTCGAGGTCGCAGCGCGCGCTCGAGCAGTCGTCGTCGGTCTCGCAGACGTTCGTGGGGCCGGTCGCGACGAGCACGCTGCACCCCGCGCCGGCCGCGAAGAGCACGGCGGAGGCGATCCAGACGGCGTGGAGTCGCCTCATTCGACCGTGTCTCCCGACACCGGGCAGTCGTCCATGTAGATCCTGGGCGTCATGCTGTCCACGACGGCCAGAAACCAGGTGGCGCGGCCCAGGTCGCCCGGCTCGAGCGGCTGCGGGTTCCGGAAGTTGGTGAACTCCCTGGAGACGTGGACCTCGAGCACGTGACAGCCGACGTCCAGCTCGGGCTCCTCGCGGGGAACCGAGAAGGTCAGCTGCCGCTCGAGCTCGCCCGTCCGCTCGACCTGGAGGTTCGGCAGCAGAGGCGTGTTGATCGCGCTCTCCCCCTCGTCCCGGTCGAGGAACACCAGCGCGGTGAGGTCGTCCTCCACGTTGCGGTCGCGGATGAGGACCCTGAAGTCGATCCCGGTGGTGCTGCCGCCGTCGGGCGAGCTACCCACCCGGTCACGGTTGACGACCCGGATCTTGGTCGCGGGGCTGACGAGCTCGTCCGCCACCACCACCGGGGGGATGTTCGGCGGCATCTCGGCGCTCGGTTCTTTGAGGATCACACAGCTGGGCATCGTGAAGGCGATCGCGAGCGCGATGACGGCTCGGGTCACGGGCGATCCCACTGCAACGCCGGTGCCACGTCCCCCGAACCCCCGAGAACCGCCGTGATCTGGCGGGTTTCCGCTGAGGTCGGATCGACTTTGGTGCGGCAGCTGCGACATCGATGTCAGGCTCTGACGGGTTCGGCCTACGGCCCGCCTTCAATCCTTCGCGGCGCCCGTTGCCGGCTCGGGCGCGTCGGGCTCGCGCTCCAGGTACCGGAAGATGGTGCGGGGATCGACGCCGAGGTCGCGCGCGGTCTTCGTCCGGTTGCCGTTGTTCCGCTCGAGCACCTCGAGGATGTAGCGGCGCTGGAAGTCCTCGCGGGCCTGGGCGAGGGTCGAGATGGGCTTGAGCGCCTCCGGGAAGAGGTCCATGTCCTCGGGCCCGATCAGCGTCTTGTCGCAGAGGACGATCGCCTTCTTGATCCGGTTCTCGAGCTGCCGGACGTTGCCGGGCCAGTCGTACTTCTTGAGCGCGATGAGCGCGTTGGGCGTGAAGCCCTTCACCTTCGAGCCGAGCTCCACCGCGTACTTGCTCAGGAGGAACTTCGCGAGCACGGCCACGTCGTCTCCGCGCTCGCGCAGCGGCGGCAGGTGCAGGTTCACCACGTTGAGCCGGTAGTAGAGGTCTTCGCGGAAGTTGCTCTTCTGGATCTCCTCTTCGAGCTCGCGGTTGGTCGCCGCGACCACCCGGATGTCGACCGGCTCGCTCTTGGTGTCGCCGACCTTCATCACGATCTTCTCCTGCAGCGCGCGCAGCAGCTTGACCTGCAGGTTGACCGGCATCTCGCCGATCTCGTCGAGGAAGAGCGTGCCGCCGTCGGCGGACTGGAACTTCCCGTTGCGCGTCGCGATCGCGCCGGTGAAGGCACCGCGCACGTGCCCGAAGAGCTCCGACTCCATCAGGTTCTCGGGGATCGCGCCGCAGTTCACGACCACGAAGGGCCCGTCCTTGCGCGGGCTCCGGCGGTGGATCTCGCGGGCGATGAGCTCCTTGCCCGTCCCCGTCTCGCCCGTCACGAGCACGTTGATGTTGGTGCTCGCGACCTTCTCGAGCTTGTTGAAGACCTCGAGGAGCGGCGGGCAGGTGCCGATGATGTCCCCGAAGCGCTTGTCCTCGAGCTGCTCCGCGAGCTGGTCGCGGTCGGTCTTGAGCTGGTCGAGCAAGAGCGCGTTCTGGAGGATCAGCGACGCCTGCCCCGCGAAGATCGTCAGCACGTCGAGGCTCTTCTCCTCGAAGAGCGAGCGGACGTTGTCGTTGCCCACGTAGAGCACGCCGAGCAGCTGGTTCTGCGCGATGAGCGGCGCGCACATCACGCTCGCGAGCTGCAGGTTCATCACGCTCTCGGCGCTCTTGAAGAGCGTGTCGTGCAGCGCGTCGCTGACGATGAGCGGCTTGCGGCTCTCGATGACCTTCTGGAGGATCGAGTCCGAGAGGTGCTGCACCGCGTCGGGGAGGTTCTGCTGCTGGAGGTTGCGCGCGACGGTGACCTTCGGCTCGCCGTCCTGGAGCAGGATGAGGAAGCCCTTGCCCGCGTGCGTCACCTCGATGATCGCGTCCATCAGCGCGGCGAGCTGCTCGTCGAGGCTGCTCGAGCGCATGAGCCGCTCGGAGAACTCGTGCAGCTTGCGCAGGCCGGACAGCTCCGCCTCGACGTCGTTGCCGGGCTCGCCCTCGTCGAGGCCGGTCACCTCCTCGAAGATCGAGAACTGCAGCTCCACGTCGCCGACCGTCAGCCGGTCTCCGTGCAGGACCTTGCCGCGGCGCTTCTTCTTGCCGTTGATGCGCAGCTCGCCCTTCCGATCGACCTCGGAGAGGGTGAACTCCTTGCCGTCGAAGACGACCTGCGCGTGATAGTCGGCGAGGTCGCCCTCGCGGATGGCCACGTCGTTGCCGCCGGCGCGACCGATGGAGGTGATCTTCTTGTAGACGGGGAAGACCTGAGGACGCCCCTCGGCCTTGATCCACTTCAACGACGGCATGGCGCGGAGGATAACCCGCCGGAGCGCGCGACGCTGGGAATCAGCGGCTCGCGTCCTCCATCTCGATGAGGATGCCGCTGCGGGTGCGGATGCGGCTCTTGGTCGCCTCGGTCTGGGTCACGGGGCTCATCGTGTCGGCGTTCGGGACCGCGCCGAGGATCACCGGGCGATCCGGATCGCCGTCGACGTGGATCAGCGCCACCTCGCACCCGATGTGCAGCGGCAGGTGCATGCCGTAGTCGGGTCCGCTCGAGGCCTGCGTCATGCGGACCCAGCGCGAGGCGCGCCCGCCCGGCTCCGCGAGGCGATCGAAGGGGAGCAGCAGTCGGTAGCGGCCGTGCTCGTCGATCGGCGCCGCCGCGCCGTCGACCTCCCCGTCGACCACCGCGTGCATGAAGCCCGCGATCTTCGGCTTCGGGGTGACGCGCGCGGGCCGGAAGGGCACCGCGAGGGGGATGGCGTCGAAGCGCTTCTCGTAGCCGCCGTCTTCGCCCGGGAAGCGCTGGGTGATCCCGACCACCAGGTACTCGAGGTCGAGGTCGCCGCTCGGGTAGCCGCTCAGCAGCAGCTTGTGGCCGGGAGAGAGGCCGGGCAGATCGGTCCCGCCCGCGTAGCGCTGCGCGCCGGCCATGCGCTCCTCGGCCCGGACCCGCGCCATCCACGCGCCCTCGCTCGGGTCTTTGATGTGCTCGCCGTACGCGTGCACGGTGCCGTAGCCGGTCGCCTCGTCGGCGGGGGCCTCGCCCTCGGGCACCACCTGCGGGTGGCGCCAGTTCCAGTCCTTGAGGTCGACCTTCGCCGGTCGGATCTCGTGGGTCCGCGACAGATCGTGGATGGTGCCGGCCTGCCCGCGGGTGCCGGCCTCGCGGAGCGCGTAGGCCACCGTCTCCCAGCCCTCGAGCGCGACGCTGGCGCTCGCGGAGTCGACGAGCACCATCTTCTCGCCGTCCGGGAGCTGCTCGAAGAAATAGGCGACGCCCCAGTGCTCGAGCAGGCGCTGCACGAAGGCCAGATCGCTCTCCTCGTACTGCACGACGTACTCGCGCTCGGGATAGGTCTCGGTCAGGCGCGACTCGTAGGTGATCCCGTGCTCCTCGAGCACCTTCATCGCCACGGCGGGCCCGCTGAGGTCCTGGAAGATGCGCGAGCCGTACGCGAGCTCGAGCCGCGAGAAGCTCGGCACGAGCTCCGCGCGGTAGACGGCGCGGCTCGGCTCGATCATCGGCTCGAGCGTGATCCGCCGCAGGACGCCGTGGATCTCGTGATCACCCAGCTCCCCATGCGCGATCGTCGCGTGCGCGGGCTGGGTCAGCAGCTGGGCGATCACGTCCTCGCTCCAGCCGTTGTCGGCCTCGACCTCGAGCGTGAGCGTGTACGCGTAGGGCGCGCTCATCGCCTCGCGGCCCTCGAGCCCACGGAGGACCACGGACTCGGCGGAGACGTCGGCGGCGGTGTCGAAGCGCAGGGTCAGGTCGGTCATGGTCCGCCGAGCCTACCGCCGTCGCGCCGTCCTCCGGACGAAGATTTCGGGAAGCTCGACGGGCGGAGCCCCAAAGCTCAAGATGGCCACGGGTTCATGCTGCGGTCACTCTACTGGGTCGGCAGCGCGCTCGGCGCGCAGCGGTTGCCACCCGGCGCGCTCCGCGCGCTCCAGCTTCAGCGTCTCCGGCGCATGATCGCGCATTGTCAGCAAAACGTGCCATTCTACGGCGCGCTTTGGGCGGAGGCCGGCGTCGGCGCGGCGGACCTGCGCACGCTCGAGGATCTCGCGCGCTTCCCCATCCCCGATCGCCGCGCGCTCGAGGAGGAGCCCGAGCGGCTGGTCGCGCGCCCGCACCTCGGGCTCTACCGCGCCGGGGCCGGCCACATCCGGCGGTCGGGCGGCTCGTCGGGCGGGCCGCAGCTCGAGGTGCACGCGGACGCCGCCTCGTGGGCGCGCCTCGACGGCTTCTACTTCCGCGCGCTGCGCGCCGTCGGCTACGACCCGCGCGTCTCGATGGCGTACTTCTGGGGCGCGCCCCTGCCTCGCCGCGGCCTCGCGCGCGCGGGGCTGATGATGAAGGTCGGCGTGCCGGCCCACCTCGACGAGGAGAGCCAGCTCCTCATCCTGGAGCAGAACCCCGGGATCTGGTGGTACTACCACCCCACGAGCCTCTTCCCGCTCGCCAAGCGCTTCGGAGAGCGCCTGCGCGCGACGTCGCCGCGCGGCGTCATCAGCCACGCGGAGCTGCTCCCGCGCTCGATGCGCGCCGCGATCGAGGCCGCGCTGGGCGTGCCCGTCTACGACCAGTACGGGACGAGCGAGTTCAACCGCATGGCCTGGGAGTGCCCGGCGCGCCGCGGCTACCACATCGACGCCGACAGCGTGATCCTCGAGGTCCTCGGCGACGACGACCGCCCGGTGGCGCCCGGGGAGACGGGGCGCGCGGTCGTCACGGGGCTCATCAACCAGATGATGCCGTTGATCCGCTACGAGCTCGGCGATCTGGTCGTCGCGTCCGATCGACGCTGTGAGTGCGGGCGGACGCTCCCGATGATCGAGGGCATCGAGGGGCGGGCAGCCGACGTGGTCACGCTGCCCGGCGGCGGGCGCCGCACCCCGCGAGAGCTGCTCGAGCCGTACGGGGGGCTCGACGGGCTCGAGCAGTACCGGATCGTGTTCGAGGGCCCGGCCGAGGCGCGCTTCGAGTTCGCGAGCTCCCGCGAGGAGGTGGCCTCGCTCGAGCGCGCCATCCGCGACGCGTTCGAGGCCTCGTGTCCGGGCGTGGCGCTCTCGCTGCGGCGGGTCGACGCGCTCGAGAAGGCGCCCACCGGCAAGCGGCGCATGGTCTCTCTGGCCGACGGGGTCGCGGGCGGCGCGTCCGCGCCCCGGTTCGTCGAATGAGGGGTCGAACGACCGAGCGGGTGACCCTTCAGCTCGGCCGCGTGGTCGAGCCGGGACCGGCGCCGCTGCTGTCCGTGGACCAGCGCGAGGCGTTGCACGCGGACGGCTTCCTCGCCCTCGACGCGCTGCTCGAGGCGGCCGCGATGAGCCGGCTCCGGGCCCTCCTCGAGGGGCTGCTCGCGCGCCGCGCGCCGCGCGACGACGGCATGCGCTTCGACTACCTCTCGCCCGAGGAGCGGCCGGCGGGGGACGAGCGTCTGATGCAGCAGCTCTTGCCGTTCGACTACGAGCCGGCGCTCTTCGAGACCCAGCTCTTCGAGCGCGGCGCGCGGCTGGCGCGCGATCTGCTGGGTACGCCGATCCTCTATCGCGGCTCGCACTACATGGAGAAGCCCCCGCGCGGCGGGCCGGCCACGCCGCTCCATCAGGACGAGGCGTTCTGGGAGCCCGCGCATCGGCACGAGGCGATCGGGATCTGGGTGCCGCTCGAGGGCGCGGACGAGGCGAGCGGCTGCATGGAGTTCGTGCCCGGCAGCCATCGCGCCGAGGCGCTGCTGCCGCATCGGCCGGTCGGCGGGGACCGCAGGGTGCACGGGCTCGAGCTGGACGGCGTCGCGATCGATCCCGCCCGCCGCGTGCGCTGCCCCGTGCCGACGGGGGGCGCCACGGTGCACCACTGCCGCGTGGTCCACGGGAGCGGGGAGAACCGGAGCGAGCGGCCGCGCCGGGCCCTCGTGCTGAACTTCGAGACCACGCCCGTGCGCCTCGAGACCCCGCGCGAGGTCCCGTGGCAGCAGACCGCGAGCGAGCTGGCGGCCCGTCGCGCCGCGCGCGGCATTCAGCTGCCGTAGCAGGCGGCGAGCGCGGCTTCGGCCTCGTCGAGTAAATCACGGAGCGCGTGGAGGCGGACGAGGAAGGGCTCGCGGGTGCGTCGCAGGTACTTCCAGAAGGTCAGCGCCGCGTCCTCGCAGGGGAGGAGCGCCGCGTCGATCGCCTGGAGGCGCGCCGTCGCCTCCACGGCGCCGCTCGCCTTCGCCCGCTGCGAGAGCCGCACGAAGCGCTCCTGCACCTCGCCCAGCTGCCGCAGGCAGACGTGGTCGTCGGGCGTGGTCGTCCAGGCCGAGAAGTCCACGAGGCTGGTGCCCGCCGGGAGGTAGCGCTCGCTCGCCCCCGCCCGCCGCGCGTCGACCGCGTCGCTCCCGAGCACGAAGCGCACGCCCGCCTCGCTCAGCGCCTCGAGGCACGCGCGGTAGCTCTCCAGGGTCCGCGGGCGCACCCGCTCGCCGTCGTCGCCGAGCACGAGGAGATCCGCGCCCGAGTCGTAGTGCGCGCCGACCGCGTCGACGAAGGCGCCGATGCGCTCGGGCCGGTGGAGCGCGCCGCGCTGCGTGTCCACCAGGTCCCAGCTCAGGGCGTGGTGGCGCAAGAGGGCATGGACGGTCTCGTCCCCGAACGTCAGGCGGTGCACGAGGCCGAGCTCGCGCGCGGCGACGAGCGGTGAGAGGTCGGGGGCGAGCACGCGGTGGCCGCGCACGCGCTCCTCACGCCACGACGGCCGCACGGAGCCCTCCACCGCGGCGGCGCTGTCGACCGCCACCCAGTCCACGCCCTGCGCGGCGACCAGCGGCACCAGCCAGTGCGCCCACCCGAGATCGGTGGGCCAGAAGCCGCGCGGGCGCGCGCCGAGGATCGCGCGCTTGGCCTCGACGTCGGCCTCGATCTGCCGCCGGGCGCGATCGTGCGGCATCGTCGGCAGCATCGGGTGGAACTTGCCGGACGCGACGAGCTCCACGCGGCCGGCCGTGGCGTCCTCGCGCACCGCCTCCACCCACCCGGGGGCGAGCGTGGCGAGGCGCTCGAGCAGGCCTCCGCACACGTTGAGGGTGAAGGGCACGTCGAGCTCGCGGTGCAGCGCGAGCAGCGGCGCGTAGCTCTCGACGTGCTGCGCCTCCAGCTCTGCGTCGGGCACGAAGAAGGGCTGGTGGACGTGCCAGATCAGCGCGAGATCACGCATCGACACGTGCCCCACGAGCGAGGGCGTACTCGCGCGCGACCTCGCCCCCGACGCGATCCCAGGAGCACGTCTCGGCGCGCGCGCGCGCGGCGCGGCCCATCGCCTCGACGTCGCCCGCGAGCACGCGGATCGCCGCCGCCGCGAGCTCTCCCCCGTGCGGCGGGCAGACGAAGCCGTCGACGCCGTCGCGGACGAACTCGGGGGCGCCGCCGAGGCTCGACGCCACCGCGGGGGTGCCGCAGGCCATCGCCTCGAGCGTGGACAGACCGAAGGGCTCGTACACCGACGCGCTGACGAACGCGTGCGAGCGTCGGTAGAGGTCGCGCAGCGCCGCGTGGCGCACATAGCCGTGCAAGGTCACCGCGTCGCGCAGGCCGCGCCGGTCGATCTCCGCCTCGAGCGCCGCCCGCCCCGGACCGTCGCCCGCGATCTCGAGCCGCGCACGGGGCATCGCCTCGCGCACGCGGGCGAAGGCGGCGAGCAGCAGGTCGAGCCCCTTCTGTTCGCTGAGCCGGCTGACGGAGAGCAATGTCGGGACCTCCGCCCGCCGGCCGCCGGGCGAGAAGGCCTCGAGATCCACGCCGTTGAGCACGACCCCGACGCGATCGGCGTCCACGTCGTACTCTCGCTCCAGGAGATCGGCGACGTAGCGGCTGGGCGCGACCACCCGGGACGCGAGCCGGAGCCCCAGGGTCTCGAGTCGGACCTTGGCGCGCAGGGGGACGTCGTGATTGGCGTAGGTGAAGCCGAAGCGGAGCGGGAGGTGCGCGCTCGTCACCACGGCCGCGCCGCCCCGCGCGAAGGCGGCGGCGGGCAGGGCGCCGTACCAGTCGTGCAGGTGGAGCAGATCGAAGGGGGCCTCCCAGAAGGCGCCGCGGGGCCGCGTCATCGCTCTCGACACGTCGGCGTCACAGAGCACGGTGCGTCCGTCGAGCGCCGCGAAGTCGACGTCGACCGGCTCGACGCGCACGCCGGCGCGGGCGTCGCCCTCCACGGCGCGGGGCGGGTCGTCGGCGTAGCGCTCACCGCGCACCACGATCACCCCGACCTCGTTCGCGTGCGCCTGACGCGTCGCGAGGTTCTCGAGGAAGGTCGAGATGCCCCCGATGCGCGCGGGCGGGTATTCGCCAGCGAGATGCAGGATGCGCATGGCCGTACGTAGCATCGCCGATCGTCCCCCGGTTTGGGAGGGTGCATGGGACGGTGTATGGGAGGGCGATGGACGACTGGCAGCGGACGGCGCAGGAGATCGAGGGGCTCGAGCACGTCCCGCGCGGGGTCATCGCCTACATGCGCGCCGGCCACGCGAGCGCGTACCCGCCGATCTTCGAGAGCGCCTCGGGGGTGTACGCGACCGCGGCCGGGGGACGCCGCTACCTCGACTGGGTGATGGGCAAGGGGCCGCTGACGTTCGGGCACGCGCGCGAGGAGATCGACCGCGCGGCGTTCGAGGCCGCGCGTCGCGGGCAGCTCCGGCCCGGCCTGAGCCCGGACTACGGCGCGGTCGCGGCGCAGCTCGCCCGGCTCGTCCCGCCCATGCGCTCGAGCGCGTTCGCCAAGAACGGATCGGACGCCGTCGCCATCGCTCTCCGCCTCGCGCGCGTCTTCACCGGGCGCGGCTGGGTCCTCAGCAGCGGCTATCACGGCTGGGACGAGCGCGTGTCGCCCTCGGGCGCGGTCGACGCGACCCTGCCGGCGCGCGACGCCGGGGTGGCGGACTTCGGCTACGACCTCGAGCGGCTCGCCGCGGTGCTCGCCGCCGACGGCGATCGCGTCGCCGCGGTGCTCGTCAGCCCGGAGCCCGCGTTCCTGGGCGCGCCGTTCCTGGAAGAGGTGGCGTCCCTCGCGCGCGGCGCGGGCGCGCTCTTCTGCGTGGACGAGGTGCGCTGCGGCTTCCGGGTCGCGCCCGGCGGCGCGCACGCGCTCTTCGGGGTGGAGCCGGATCTCGTGTGCCTGAGCAAGGGGCTGACCAACGGCTACCCGCTCGCCGCGGTGGGCGGTCGTGAGGACGTGATGGCCTCGAGCCGGGACACGTTCATCTTCGGCACCTACTACGGCGAGGCGGCGTCGCTCGCGGCGGCCCGCGTCTGCCTGGCGCTGACCGAGGCCGAGCGGCCGCACGAGGCGATCGCGGCCGTCGGCGCGCGGCTGTCGGAGGCGATGGACGCCGCGTTCGCGGAGCACGGGGTCCACGCGCACGTGCTCGGGCCCCCGTCGATGCCGACCTTCCTCTTCGCCGAGCCCGAGGACGAGGCGCGCTTCTTCGCAGGCGCGGTCGACGCGGGCGTCCTCTTCTTCCAGGACGACGCGCAGTGCCCCTCCGCCGCGCACGAGGCGGCCCACGTCGACGAGACGCTGCGGGCGCTGGGCCCGGTGCTCGCGGGCCTCGGCCGCCCCGCGCGGCCCGCGTCTGCGAGCGCGGAGACCATCGACCGCTACGCGCGTCGGCGTGGGATCCTGCGCGGCTGAGTCGGGACGGAACGACGAACGCCCCGAGGCCGAAGACCTCGGGGCGCCGTCGTCTCATGACTGAGACTGGGCTGTCAGGACCCGCAGCTCAGCTGCAGCCCATGGAGTTGCCGCAGTTGAGGCACTTGTAACAGGCGCCGTTGCGGACCGTGATGTGGCCGCAGCCGTCACACATCGGCGCGTCGCCCATCATCTCGCCGAGCTGCTGGTCGAGCACGCTGCCTCCCCCCTCCTTGCCGTCGAAGCCGAAGACGACCTGCTCGGCCGGCTCGATGGCCTCGGGCTGGACCGGGGCGCCCATCGCGTCGCTCTTGGTGTGCGCGTTCATGTCGGTCGGGTTCTCCAGCTCGAGCTGGACCTCCTCCGGCGGGACCTGGGCGAAGTCGTAGCGCTGGAGATACTCCACGCCGAGCACGCGGAAGACGTAGTCGATGATCGAGGTCGCGAACTTGATGTTCGGGTGGCCCTGGACCATGCCGCCCGGCTCGAAGCGGGTGAAGGTGAACTGGTCGACGTAGCTGCTCAGCGGCACCCCGTGCTGGAGGCCCATCGAGACGCTGATCGCGAAGCAGTTCATCAGCGAGCGGAAGGCGGCGCCCTCCTTGTGCATGTCGATGAAGATCTCACCGAGGCTGCCGTCGTCGTACTCGCCGCTTCGGAGGAAGACCTTGTGTCCTCCCACCTTCGCCTCCTGCGTGAAGCCCTTGCGGCGCTTCGGCAGGCGGTGACGGACGGTCTTGGGCGGCGTGAGGCCGTGCTTGGGCGCAGGCGCCGGCGCGGCGACGACGGCCGCCTGCTGGGCCTGCTGCTGCGCCTTGGCCTCCGCCTTCTCCTTCTTGTCGTCGCTCTCCTTGTCGGAGCTCGAGAGCGGCTGGCTCGCCTTGCATCCATCGCGATACAGCGCGACCGCCTTGAGGCCGAGCTTCCAGCCCTCGTAGTAGATGTTCTCGACGTCCTCGACCGTCGCGTCCTGCGGGAGGTTGACGGTCTTGGAGATCGCGCCGCTGAGGAACGGCTGGGCCGCCGCCATCATGCGCACGTGGCTCATCGCGTGGAGGAAGCGCTCGCCCTGCTTGCCGCAGCGGTTGGCGCAGTCGAACACCGGCAGGTGCGCGTCCTCGATGTGCGGCGCGCCCTCGATGGTCATCCGGCCGATGACGACGTCGTTGAGCTCGTCGATCTGCGCCTGGCTGAGCCCGAAGTGCCGGAGCAGGCTGAAGCCCGGCTTGCTGGACTTCTCGGCGTCGATGCCGAGGCGCTTCATCGTATCAGGGCCGAGAACCCAGGGGCTCAGCGCCTGGCTCACGTCGAACACGCCCGGGAGCGCCTTCTCCGCCTTCTCGAGGTCGCCCTCGGTGAGCCCCTTCTCGAGCAGCATCCTGCGGCTGAGGTAGGGCGCGCCGGTGAAGGTGTTCGTGCCCGAGACGAAGGCGACGATGTCCGCGACCTGCGCCTCGGAGTAGCCGAGCTTCTTCAGCGCGGCGGGGACGCTCTGGTTGACGATCTTGAAGTAGCCGCCGCCGGCGAGCTTCTTGAACTTCACGAGGGCGAAGTCCGGCTCGATGCCGGTGGTGTCGCAGTCCATCAGCAGGCCGATGGTGCCGGTCGGCGCGAGCACGGTGGACTGCGCGTTGCGGTAGCCGAACTGCTCGCCGAGGCGGACGGCCTCGTCCCAGTCCTCGCGGGCCGCCGTGAGCAGCGCCTGGGGCACGCCCGTCTGGCCGGGCCCGACCATGCCGGGGCCGCCCTTGTTGTCGATGGCGTACGCCGCGTCGCGGTGCTTGTTCATGACGCGCAGCATCGGGGCGCGGTTCCTCATGAAGCCCGGGAACGGGCCCTTGCTCGCCGCCATCTCCGCGCTCGCGCGGTAGGCGCCGCCGCAGAGGATCGCCGTGAGCGCCGCGCACCAGCTGCGGCCCTGATCGCTGTCATACGGGATACCGAGCCGCATGAGCACGGTGCCGAGGTTGGCGTAGCCGAGGCCGAGGGGGCGGTAGTCGTGGCTGTTCTTCGCGATCCGGCGCGTCGGGTACGCGCTGTGATCGACGAGGATCTCCTGGGCCGTGAACACCACGCGGATGGCGTGCCGGTAGGCCTCGACGTCGAAGTCCCCGTTCTCGTCGAGGTACTTCACGAGGTTGATCGACGCGAGGTTACACGCGCTGTCGTCGAGGAACATGTACTCCGAGCACGGGTTCGACGCGTTGATGCGCGCGGTGTTCGGGCACGTGTGCCAGTCGTTGATGGTCGTGTCGTACTGCAGGCCCGGGTCGGCGCAGCCCCACGCGCTCTCGGCGATCTTCCGCCAGAGGTCGCGCGCCTTGTAGGTCTCGACCACCTCGCCGGTGGTGCGCATCTTGGTCGACCACTCGCCGTCCTGCTCGACGCCGCGGAGGAACTCGTCGTTCACGCGGATGGAGTTGTTCGAGTTCTGCCCGCTGACCGTGTGGTAGGCGTCGCCGTTGAAGTCGGCGTCATAGCCCTGCGCGATGAGGGCGCGCGCCTTCTCCTCCTCGCGGACCTTCCACTCGATGAAGTCGACGATCTCGGGGTGGTCCATGTCGAGGCAGACCATCTTCGCGGCGCGCCGCGTGGTGCCGCCGCTCTTGGTCGCGCCGGCCGCCCGGTCGAAGACCTCGAGGAAGCTCATCAGGCCGCTCGAGGTGCCGCCGCCGCTCAGCTTCTCCTGCTTGCCGCGGAGCTGGCTGAAGTTCGTGCCGGTGCCCGAGCCGTACTTGAAGAGGCGCGCCTCGGTGCGGACCAGCTCGTAGATCGACATCAGGTCGTCGTCGACGCTCTGGATGAAGCACGCGGAGCACTGCGGGTGCTCGTACGCGTTGGCGGTCTCCTCGATCTCGTCGGTCTGCGGGTTCCAGTAGTGGTTGCCGCCCTGACCCTCGATCCCGTAGCGCTGGTAGAGGCCGAGGTTGAACCACACCGGCGAGTTGAAGGCGGCGCGCTGGGTGACCAGCAGGTAGCCGAGCTCCGACTCGAACGTGTCCGCGTCCTCCTTGGAGGCGAAGTAGCCGCCGAGCGTCTCGCCCGCCTCGCGGACCGTGTGCGCCACGCGATGGACCAGCATCTTCACGCTGTTCTCGCCGCGCTTGGCGTCACCGTGGATCCCCGCCTTGCGGAAGTACTTGGAGACCGCGATGTCGGTCGCGAGCTGCGACCAGGACTTCGGGATCTCGGCGCCGCGCAGCTCGAAGACCACCGACCCGTCGGGGTTGGTGATCACGCTGTCGCGGAGCTCGTACTCCTCGGACGCGAGAGGGTCCGTGCCTGCCCGGGTGTTGAGCCGCTGGAAGCCGAGACCCCGGCGGGCTTCACCCTTCCGAGCGTCTTCACGCTGGTCCTGACCGACCGAGCCCGAGTCCTTCACCGTACGCATATCTACCGACACATCATCCTCCCGCCATCAACAGCTTCGACAACACCCGCTCCGAGAGCACCCACGCGCACGTGTCCCCGTCCGATGGATCGCTCCATCGGGGTAGACCCCTTCCATCCCGGCGGCCGGTGGCCTCCAGGCTGGTCGTTAGCGATGGCCGGCTCAGCGAGAAACCAGGCCGCGTCTTCCGGAACAGCTCCCGTCCACAACCAGTGGGGATGCTTTCGCGTCCCCCCCACAACCCATGGTGTGGCGAAGGCCCGGAGTACCGGCCGGCGCGGGGTGGGTCAAGGGCCCTTTTGGAGCCCCGATGTCGATTTCTGAATTGACTCGTGATTTCCATGGCTTGCCTGTGTATCTCACCGGAAACCGACCCCCACTTCGGGGCCTGTGGGCGAGACGTATCAGTGACGACCCAAAACGCATGCACCGTCACGTAAGGTCACTGCGTGAAACCTACTACTGGTTGTGGTGCGGCCCCAAAAAAGTGGCAGATGTGGGGTGGGTGGCGTCTGTTCAGGTCATGGCTCGCAGAAGAGACCGCGTCCAGTTCGCGACGGATCAGACGTGCGACCGGGGCTCGACGGATCCGTCGCGATCGCTCCCGTCACAATCGGTCACATGCTGGAAATCATGGAAGAAAAAACGCCGACCCGCGGGCGCGGTGTCGGCGTCGATCTCCCCTCGCGAGCCCCTCGATCGGACGATCTGGGGGCTCTCCAGGGGCCTCCGACGGGTGAAACCGTCGGTCTGTCTCAGAACGGGTGTCGTCAGGCGGGGACGCGGTGCACGACCACACCGTCCGGACGACGCTCCTCGCCCCGACGCTTCCGGGGGGTGTAGTCGTACTCGTAGACGTGGATGTGCCGGGCGGACTCGGTCTCTCGGGTCTCCGACGGAAGCCGACTCGGCGAGCGCAGCACGTGGAGCAGCCAGTAGGTCGGGACCGCGACGGGCGCGGCCACGAGGAACGCGGCGCCCCAGGTCAGCTTGTGGCGGCGCTCGAGGTTCGGGTTCCGCATCAACAGGTGCCCATAGATGAGCAGCGTGATGAACTGGGCGAAGACGTGGGTGTACGCCAGGATGGGCAGCGTCTCGTAGAGGAGGGCGCTGCTCCCGGTGATCGCGCCGAGGATGCCCACCGTCGCGAGGGCCATCAACAGCGCGAGCGGGACGATGGCGAGGAGCCCGTACCCGGCGCGGCGGCTCGATGACCAGGTCCACGGCATGACTTTGGAGACGAATTCGGTGTGCATGACTCGGCTACGCACCACGATCCGTTCCAGTCGCCCGCCCCGCGCCCGCAGCGGCTCCAATCGAGGCACATCGCCACGCCCCTGCGAGACCGCCCCAGCGCGCCCTGGCTGAACCCCTCCCTCATTGCCAACCGGCGCCGCGCCGCGGTACATACCGGCCGACGATCGGGGGACGCATGCAAGCGCAAGCAGCTCAGCCCTCTGGGGGCCAGCCCGCGGCGGGCAACCTTTCGACGGGCGTCGCGCACGAGATCACCCACGGGCCTTCCTTCGCCATGCTCCGCGTGGACCTGCAGCCGGGTCAGACGCTGGTGGCCGAGGCCGGCTCGATGGTGGCGCGCCACCAGCACGTGGGCATGGAAGTGAAGATGAACGCGGGCCGCAGCGCCGGGCTGTGGGCGATGATGAAGGCCTTCGTCATCGCGGTGATCCGCAAGCTGGTCGGCGGCGAGACCTTCTTCGTCAACCACTTCACCGTCCCGCAGCCGGGCAGCGTGTGGGTGGCGCCGACGATGAGCGGGCAGGTCACGCACCGCCGGCTCGCCGGGGAGACGCTCACCCTCTCGAGCGGCGCCTACGTCGCGTCGGTCGGTGACGTCGACATGAAGATGAAGTTCGGCGGCCTCCGGTCGATGCTCGCCAAGGAGGGGGCGTTCTTCCTCCAGGTCGGCGGGCACGGCGACCTCTGGTTCAACAGCTACGGGGGCATCGAGGCCATCGACGTCGACGGGCCGTACATCGTCGACAACGGCCACCTCGTCGGCTTCGAGGGCAACCTGCGCTTCGACATCAAGGGCGCGGGCGGCGGGCTGATGGGCCTGATGGCGTCCGGCGAGGGCCTCGTCTGCGAGTTCAACGGGCAGGGCCGCGTGTACATCCAGTCGCGCAACCCCGCGACGCTCGTGGACTGGCTCACGCGGATCATGCCGGGCTGAGGGGGAGAGACGTGCCGCAGATCGACATCGGATACCGCCCCGCGCACTCGCTCGCCAAGGTCACGCTGCAGGCCGACGAGTCCATCGTCGCCGAGTCCGGCGCCATGGTCGGCATGAGCACCAACGTGCAGATGCAGACCCAGTCGCAGGGCGGCCTCATGGGTGGGCTCAAGCGCATGTTCGGCGGCGAGTCCTTCTTCCGCAACACGTTCACCGCGCAGAACGGGCCGGGCGAGGTGCTCCTGGCCCAGGCGCTCTGCGGGGACATGGCCGTCCTGCCGATGACGCCGCAGGGCTACTACATCCAGAGCTCGGCCTACGTCGCCTCCACACCCGACGTGGAGGTCACCACCAAGACCGGCGGCTTCAAGGGCTTCTTCAGCGGCGCCGGCGTCTTCATCCTCCAGGCGACGTCGCCGCAGCCCGATCACGGGCAGCTCGTCGTCGGCGCCTTCGGCGGGCTCGAGCCGCTCACCTGCGACGGCAACATGGTCATCGACACCGGTCACCTCGTCGCGTGGGACGCGAGCCTCCAGTACTCCATCGGCAAGAGCGGCGCGGGCTGGATCGCCTCGTGGCTCTCGGGAGAGGGCCTGGTCTGTCACTTCAGCGGCCAGGGCCGCATCTGGATCCAGTCGCGCAACCCGGGCGAGTACGGCCAGTCGGTCGGCTCGATGCTCCCGCCGAGGAAGGGCTAGCCGTCGTGCGCTACGAGATGAAAGACAAGCCCGACTTCACGATGGTGAAGTTCACCTTCGACCAGCCGGGGGAGCAGGTCGTGGTCGAGTCGGCGGCGATGGTCGCGCGCTCGAGCAGCATGCGCATGGAGACGAACATGCGCGGCGGCATGCTCGCGGCGGCCAAGCGAAAGCTCATGGGGGGCGAGAGCCTCTTCCAGAACACCTTCACCTCCAGCGCGCCCGGCGAGACCCTCTACGTCGCGCCCGCGCCCGAGGGGGACGTCGAGGCGCTCGAGCTCGACGGCTCCACCCCGATCATGATGAGCAGCGGCGCCTACCTCTGCTCTTCACCGACCGTGCAGCTCGACACGAAGTGGGGCGGCGCGAAGGGCTTCTTCAGCGGCACCGGCATGTTCCTCCTCAAGGCAGAGGGCACGGGGCCGGTCTTCTTCTCCTGTTATGGCGGCATACACGCGGTCGACGTCGGACCCGGCGGCTACATCTGTGACACCAGCCACGTCGTCGCCTTCACGGGCGGCCTGCAGTACGACGTGCAGAAGATCGGCGGCATCAAGAGCCTGTTCTTCAGCGGCGAGGGGCTGGTGTGCAACTTCCAGGGCCAGGGCCGGCTCTGGATCTCGACCCGCAACCCGTCCTCGCTCGCGTCGTTCATCCAGCCGTATCGACCGGTGCAGCGCTCGAACTGACGTGCGCCTCTGCGTCTCCTTGTCGGTCCTCCTCGCGACGCTGGCCGTCGTGGCGCCGGCGCGCGCGCAGCGGATCCAGACCATCGCCCGCGTGATCGCGACGAGCGACGTCGACGGCCGCTTCGCGCGCCCGATCTGCGATCGCGGCGACGACCTCCGCGCCTCCGATCACGCGGCCTTCACGTATGCGCTTCACCGCACGGCGCGTGATCCCGACCAGCCGATGGTGGTCGACATGGGCGGGCTGCTGACCCCGCACGGGGTCGCGCGCTACGCGGCGGCCGAGCGCCCCAGCTCGCTCGCGGTGATGGTGCGCGACCTCGGCTACCGCGCGCTCGGGTTCGGGCTCAACGATCTCGCGGCGCCCCGAGAGGGCATGCTGAACGTCGTCCGCGAGCTGCGCGAGCGGGGCATCCCCATGATCGCCTCGAACCTGCGCTGCGGGGAGGAGGCGGCGGCGCTCTGCGAGCTGCTCGTGGACGCGAGCGACGGCCCGTCGATGCACGTGGTCAACGGTCGGCGCATGGCGGTGCTGTCGGTGCTGCGGACCAACGCGACCGATCTCGTGGCGCCCGATCGAGCCGGGGGCGTCCACTTCGATCCTCCGAAGGAGACCCTCGAGCGCCTCACGCGGCTCGCGCGCGATCAGGGCGCGGAGTTCGTCATCGCCATCGTCGACGCGCAGATCGCCGGGGGCCCGATCGCGCTCGCCACCGAGCTCGGCGACTCGCGCAACAGCCCGAACCTCCTGCTCGTGTCGGGCGACGACGACATCCTCTTCGCGCGCCCGTCGACGGTGCGACCGGTGCTCGTCGGCACGCCCACCCAGGACGCGGTCGAGGTGCGCATCCGCGAGAGCAACGAGATCCGCGACGGCTACGAGATGCTCGCGCAGCCTCTCGAGGGCCGAGGCATCACCGTCGGCGAGCCCGTGCTCGACTGGATCGACCGCATCGGGGAGAGCTACTGCGCCGCGTGGGGGCGGCCTCTCGCGGGCGGACGGATCGCCGCGGACGAGGAGATGACCTTCGACGCCATGCTGGAGCTCGTCGCGCGCATCATGCGTGAGCGCACCGGCGCGGACGTCGCGGTCCTCAACCGCCAGGCGCTCGACGGGCGGTGGCGGCCGGCGCACGCCGACGCGCTGACCGCGAGCGACGTCTTCATCGCCATCGAGTACGACGAGCCGCTCGAGGTCGCGGCGGTCAACGACACGTGGTTGACGCGGCTCGCGCGCGCGGCGCAGGACGGCGGGCGCTTCGTGACGCCGGGGCTGACCTGGACGGGCACCGGGGCCGCGACCCGGGTGAAGGTGGGCGGTCACGCGACCGAGGGCCGCGCGAGCTACCGCGTCGTGACCATCCGGTTCCTGGCCGCGGGCGGCGACGGGCTGCTGCCCGCGCTCCCGTCTGGCTCGAGCTGGGAGATCGTTCCGTCCGGAGGGCAGGGCGACGACGACGAGACGGCGACGCTCCGCAACGTGGCGCTCGACCACTTGCAAGAGCCGAGCGACCAGGATCCCCGTCAGGCGCTCGGAGATCCGGACGCCACGCTCGAGTGGATCTTCCGCGCCGACGCGGATCTGACCTTCGCCGGCTCGAGCATCGACAACCCCCAGCGCCGCTGCCCGTTCGATCCTCTCGATCCGCCGCCGGACGCGAGCGTGACTTGCGATCCGATGAGCGGCCTCGTGGTCGACGCCGAGGGGAACCCGACGAGCGCCTACTCGACGACCCAGCTGACGCAGTCGGACGTGATGACCTTCGGCTTCAACCTGGACCTCGCGGCCAACGCCGCGGCGCCCGACTGGACCTGGCAGAACACGGGGAGCGTGCTCTACCGGACCGCGTGGACGGAGACGGCGCAGACCTTCACCGAGGCGGCCGATCAGATCCGGGCTCGCTCCGCGCTCTCCTGGCGAGGCCTGCGCAGAGGCGACGCGGAGCTCTGGTACCTGCCCGATCCGACCGTCGACCTCTTCATCGAGTCGGAGATCACCGAGCCGGACAACCGGGACTACCACTGGTTCCTGACGCGTCCCACGCTCGGCTTCCGCTTCCAGCTGCGGGACAAGCTCCAGCTCCAGCTCAACGGCGGCTTCCAGGTCCAGCTCTTCGACCCCGAGCGCGAGGTCGAGCCCGGTGTCGGCGCCACCCTGACCCTGCAGCCGTGGGATCTGCTGAAGGTCGAGAGCCGCTTCGCGCGCCTCGGCTTCACGTTCGATTACTTCCTCGCCGATCTCGGTGACGACAACCGAGGCGCGCTCCGTGGCTCGCTCGACGCCTCCTACGATCTCGCGGGTCCGCTCGCGCTCGCGTTCCGGATGGAGCTGCTGCTGCAGCACGAGCGCAACCAGGACGTCGGCGCGGCGGTGAGCATCACGGCGGGGATCCGCCTGGGCAGCCTGGGCCGCGCCGTCGGGCCCTGATCGATCAGACCTCGGCGGGTCGCGTGTCGGCGACGCGGCCGGGCTCGTGCCCCCCGCGCAGGTGCGCGACGAGCAGGCAGAGCATCGTCAGCATCGAGATGATCAGCGCGGCGACGAGGTTGTTGAGCGCCTCGTCCAGCCCGACGAGGAACAGCCCGTCGTCGCCCGCGGTCTGGATGTACTCCGCCGCGGCCTGCAGGCCCGTGACCGTGCCGAGCGCGCCGGCGGCCAGGGTCAGGCCTATCAACCAGGCCGCGGTGGTCACCCGGCGGCGTTCGGGGCTCCGGATCTGGCGAACGCCCACGAAGAGCGCGGCCAGACCGAAGGCGAGGGTGGGAATGATGCCGAAGCCGGCCTCGTGAATGAACTGAAACATGTGTCCTCCTGCCAGCTCCGACAGCCGACCGTCGGACGCGTTCCGACGTTCTATTCGCGGAAGACGCAGCCCATCGCGGTGCCGCCCGCGCCGCGCACCTCGAGCTCCACGCAGCTGTAGGCGGGCACGGCGGCGGTGGTGTCGGTGGCCGCTTCCGCCGGCCGGCACTCGGCGTCGCTGCCGCACTCGACGACGCAGATGCCGCCGTCCGTCTCGACGCAGCGGCTCCCCGCGAGGCAGTCCTCGTCGGAGTCACAGCCGTTGGCGCAGTACCCCGCGGGCCAGTTCTCGCCGTCCCGACACACGGACTGGATGTCGCAGTCCGCGCTCGTGACGCAGGCGCCACCGACCCAGTCGCCGCCGTTCCCGACCGCGCTGTTGCAGCCGACGACGGCGAGGGCGACGAGGGGCAGCATCCACCAGGCGAGTCTCTTCTCGAGCATTCCGCTCTCCTTTCGGCGCGGGGGTGCCGCGCGAGGCGCGGATCCTACGCAAATCACGGCGGATTTGTCGAGTGGTGGAAAATACTACCCCGGGCGGCCGTATAGTGTGGTTTGCTTCCCCGGAACAGTGAGAGAGGAGTCCGCATGGGTGACAAGAAACTGAAGGACGAAGACATCTCGAGTGAGCGCCGCGTGGGTCGGCGTGGTGCCCTCGGCATCCTCGGCGTCGGCCTGGCCGGCAGCGCCGTCGCGGTGGCGGCGGGCGTGGCGGCTCCTGCGCCGGCGGCGGCCAAGGCGAGCGACAGCGACTCGGGCGGCGGCTCCGATCCGGCCGGTCGCGGTCGCACCGGTCACACCGATCGTGACAGCGGCTCGCAGGCGGACGCGGCGGGCCGAGGCGTCTGCGCCGAGCGTGGTCACACCGACAGCGACACCGGCGGCAACGCCGACGCTGCAGGTGGCGGTCGCGGTCCCTGCCGCTGATCTGAGAGCCGGAACCTGAGCGCGCCGCGGGCGTCTCGTCCCCGTGCGCCGCGGCTCCGCCCTCGCGATCGCGTCGGTCGTCCTCTTCGTGACGGCCGGCGCGTTCGTGCGTCTGGCCCGCCCCGCGCCGCCGAGGGTCCGGGCGGGGCTGACCAAGGGCGCACCAAAAGACGTGACCCCCGCCTGGTTCGGTCACTGGATCTGGAGCGCCGCGATCGAAGGCGACGAGATGGTGACCCGGATCACGCCTTCGGACCTCGTGACCAAGGTCGGGCCCACGGGGTGGCCGGGCTGCCCGCCAGGCATCGTCTGCACCCGTCACGGTGTGCGCAGCCTGGTGTTCGGCGAGGACGGCACGTTCCTCTATGCCGCGCACCCGTGGACCTCGTCGGACTTCCAGCAGCGCGGCAGCTGGATCGACGGCGCCGTCCAGGTCGACAGCAGCTTCTCCTGCGCGCACCCACGCTGGCGCGCCCCACCCACGCCGCTGACCCCCGTGCACGCCGAGCGCCGCGGCGCCCGCCTGTGGGTCGCCATCGGCCACGACGAAGACGCCCCGCTCCCCTTCGCACCGCGACCCACGGGCCGCTGGTGGGTCTTCCGACGCGTCAGCCGCAGCCGCTTCGCCGCGCTCTTCCCGCGCCTCTGCCAGCCCGAGCCCAGCGCGTCCTGCCACTGGCTCTGCTTCGCGCCCCTACCCTGACATCGGCTGCGACGACGGGGACGATCCTATTCATTCGTCATACTCGCGAGAATGACGAATGAATAGGATCGTCCCCGAGCCGCCATCAGAGGCGGCGTGGGGGGAGCACGGTCATCTCGCCGGGGCGGCCGAGCGGGTAGGCGATGGCGCCGAGGCCGCGGAGGTCGCCCGTCACGGTGAACGCGAGGGGGAGTGAGATCGTCTGGGTGGTGCCCGCGGCCATCGGGCTCAGGCGGAGGCGGAGGAAGCCGGGCTCGCGCGGCTCGACCGAGGCGACGGAGCTGCCGCGGCCGATGGAGGCGAGGAGGGCGTCGGTCGCTTCCACGCCAGCCGGGAGCTGGAGATCGAGCACCGCGGCGTCGGTCTCCTCGCGCGCGGTGACGCTCAGCTCGAGCGCGGCGAGGGTGCTGCCGTCCCCGGGGTCGCCCTCGACCGCGAGGGTGAAGGGCCCGTCCTGACGCGGGGCGAAGGGCCGGTCCATCGCGGCCTCCACCCGCACGAACGCAGAGCCCTCGAGCGGCTCGACGACGACCCGGTGACCGCCCGCCCCGGTGGGGAGCGGGAGCACGGCGCGGCCGCCCTCGAGATCGAGCTCGCGACGGGACCCGTCGATCGTCACCGCCACGCGCGCGCCCTGGCCGAGCGCGCCGTAGCTGCCGGCGGCGAGCATCCAGAAGAGCGCCTCGCCGCCCGCCCGCTGCGCGACGTGATCGCGCGCGAGCCCGCCCCGGAGGAGCCGGGCCGAGAGCGCGGCGTCGCCCACCTGGTGCGCGGCCACGGCCAGGGCCAGGGTCGCGGCGAGAGACTCGGCGGCGTGGTCCATGCGCTCGGAGGGAACGACGCGCGCCCCGCCGTCCGAGGTGTCCCGGAGGTGGGCGGCCGCGCGCTCGAGCATGGCGCGCCCGTACGCGTCGCGCGGATCGGCGAGGAGCAGCGCGGCCGCGGCGCGGGCGAGCAGGGTCGGCTCCTCGGGGTGAGCGCGGAGAGTGCGCCGCAGGCCGCGCTGCAGCTGGCTCGCGAGCTGCGCGAGCGGGTCACCGCCGCCGTTCACGGCCGGCACGCCGCCCGCCGCGAGCGCCCCGAGGGTGGCCGAGGCGGTGCGCACCGCGTCCGGGTCGGGCAACGGGAGCGACGCGTGGCGCGGCATCGTGACGCGGATCCGGCTCAAGGCGGCGCGCGCGTCCTCGTCGTGCGGATCGGCCCCGGCCCACGCGACCGCCGCGGCCGCGCTCGACAGGAGCGGGAGGCGACCCTGGACGAGCCCGTTCGGATCCTGCGCCCGCAGGAGGCGAGACCACAGCGCCGGGTCCGAGCGCCGACCGGCGAGCGCGTTCGAGAAGGCCACCAGCGCCGGATCGTCCTCGCGCGCGTCGGCGAGGTCCGGGTCGGCCGCGAGCGCGTCGGGGGCGAGCAGGACCACGCGGCCGCTCGCGCGGCGGGCGTCGCTCGGGACCGTCAGCGAGAGGCGCCAGGGCCGGTCGCGGACCAGGCCCGCGCTGCGCAACCGCAAGGGGTGATCCCCCGTCACCACGCGGGTGGGCCAGCGCGCGCTCCGCACGGCGGCGCCGTCGGGGCCGAGGAACGCGAGCGACAGCGCCCCGCGGCCGGGGTCCCGCTCGGGGGCGATGGAGACGGAGAAGGTCGTCGCCTCGCCCGCCCGCAGCACCAGCTCGTCGGGCGCGTCGGCGCGCAGGCGGCGCCCGCTCGCCTCGAGCCGCACGGGCTGAGCGCGGTCGGTGACGTTGGTGACGACGACGTCGAGGGACACGTCCTCGCCCGCGCGCAGGCGCAGGGTCTCGGTCACCGGGCTCTCGACGATGAGGGGTGAGCCGGCCAGCGCGGAGGCGACGTCGGTCGCGCCCCAGCCCGCGTCGGTGAACGCGACGGCCACCGCGCCCCAGGTGCGCGGCTCCTCGTCGAAGCTGAGCCGCACCTCGCCGCCGGTGGCCGGCAGACGCACCAGCTCGCCCCCCGCGCCGTCCCCGGGGTGCGCGGGGCGACGCAACGCGAGCGGATCCGCGGGCGGCTCGAACACGCTCGGCAGCGAGCCCCAGAGCTGGGCCGCGAGCTGGGCGGCGGGCGCGCTGGACTGCGAGGGCACTCCTCCTGCGCGGGCCTGTGGCTCGACCTGCTGGAGCAGCTCCACGCTCGCCCGGCCGAGCTCCATGCCCTCGAGCCGGGCCACGAGCAGGTCCTCGCCCACCGCCTCGGCGTAGGGCGTGCCGCTCCGCAGGATGCGCCGCGTCGGGTCGACGAAGTCGTCGCCGCTCCCGTACCGGCCGTCGGGCCCGGCGCTGATCAGCTCCCAGGATCCGAGCGGGTCGACGAAGCCGAAGCGCGAGCTGCCGCGGGCCGGCACGAGCCGGAAGGGGCGGCCCCAGCCGTCGACGAGCATCTGCTGGGAGACGGCGCCGACGCCCGGGACGGGCTGGCCCATGAGCTGACGCATCCACTCGGAGGGATCGCCGAGCCGACTCCAGGGCAGGTCGAAGCCGTGCTGCTGCACGAAGAAGCGGAGCGCGAGCAGGAGCCGGAAGAGCCGCTCCCGGGTGATGCGCCGCGCGACGTTGTCGTAGCTGAGCTGCGGATCGAAGCGCTGGAGCTGCTCGATGGTGAGCGGGTCGCCGCCGAGCCCGGTCGCGCCGGCCGAGCCGAGCGAGCCGCTCTCCGCCACCGACTCGAGGATCTGCCCGTTGAAGGTGAAGCCGCGCGGGCCCTGCACGGCCACGTCCTCGGTGCGCTCGGGGATCGACGCGGCGACGTACTGCTCCAGGGCGCGGAAGATCAGCGCGAGCCGGCCGGTCACGAAGCGCGCGCGGGTACGCCACGGATCGTTGAGCAGCCCCTCCTGCTCGGGGTTCGCGGGCGCGGGCACGGCGACCGGGCGCCCGGCGCGCAGCACGGTGGGCGCCGCGACGTCGGGCGTGGTCCGCGCGGCGAGGGCGGCGAGCAGGAGCGGCGCGCGGGCGCTGCCGAGATCGCGTCGCAGATCGCCGAGCGGGTGGCCGCGCTCGAGGCGCGCCGCGAGCGCGCGGGCCTCGTCGACCGACGCCGCGACCACGTACGCGCTGCGGGTCCCAGCCGCGCCGCCGAAGCGGAGACGCGTCGTGCCGTCGGGGTCCAGCTCCGCGTCGACGGTGGCGGGCTCCGCGGGCAGCACGAGCACGCTGGTGGAGCCCCCGCGCGCGACCACGCGGGTGTCGCCCACGAGCACCCGCGCGCGCACGGTGAGAACGCCGCTCGCGTCCTCGGGCAGGGCGATCTGCGCGCCGCGCTGGTTGGGCGCGAGCAGGGCATGGGCGATCGCGTGGGGACCGTTCAGGACGGAGAGCGCGACGGGGGCGCGCGCCGCGCCGCGGACCCGCGCGACCTCGACCTCGAGCGACCCGCCGCTCGTCACGACCGGCTGCGCCACGCGCACCCGGGCCGCCGCGTCCGGATCGAGCGGGAGGCACGCGCTCGCCTCGGCGCCGCCCGCCACCTGATACGTGATGGCGGTCGCGGTCTCGCCCCCGCAGCGGTCGCGCGTGGCGTCCGGCGCGCCGGGCAGATCCACGTCGAAGGTGGCGACGCCGTCCTCGTCGGTGCTGCCGCGGAGGTCGCCGGCCGCCAGGCGCACGCCGGTCATTCGCACCGGCACGCCGGCGCCGGCCGGGCGGCCGTCGGGGCCGACGACGCGGATCCACACGCGCCCGCCGAGCTCCGGGCTCAGGGCCCCGCCTTCGACCGCGAGCGCGGCGGCGTGCTCGTCGGCCGCGACGCGGATCGTCGCGGCGCCGCTCGCCTGCCCCCAGCCCTCGCGCGAGGCGACGACGGTGACGGCCACGTCGCGGACGCCGCTCGGCATCGCGGGCGCGCGCCAGGCGAGCTGGGCGTGCCCGCGGGCGTCGGTCCGGGCGAAGCGGTCCGGGTCTTCGCGGCGCGCGCCGCCGAGGGTGACGGTGGCGCCCTCGATCGGGCGGCCGTTGCCGCTCCGGACCACGACCTCGAGCGGGACGCGCTGGCCGGGCCGCACGAGCGCGGCTTCTGGCGCCACGGCCACGAGGAGCGGCGGGCCGCTCGGCTCGGTGACCTGCGCGCCCGCGTTCGCGCGGACCGGGTGATCGTCGGCGCCCGCGCGCGCCTCGACGCGGACGGGGCCGCCGACGTCGTCGGGCACGCGGAAGGTGTGGGCGAAGAGCCCGGCCTCGTCCGTGGTCACGCTCGCCGGCGCGTCGACGGGGCGACCCGCCGCGTCACGCAAGGTGAGCTGCACGGCCTGCGACGCGAGCGGGCGCGCCGAGGCGGCGACCGAGAGGCGCCCGAACACGCGGAGCGGTCCGTCGGGCGCGACCTCGGTGCGCGCGACGTGCACCTCGATCGCCTCCTTGGGCGTCACCTGCACCGGCAGCTCGAAGCGGCGCTGCACGTCGCCCGCGCTGACCACGCGGATCACGACCAGGAAGCCGTCGGGCGCGTCGCCGGGGATGGGCAGCACGAGCTCCGCGCGTCCGAACGCGTCGGTCTGGAACGAGCGCTCCTCGGTCTGCGCGAGGCTGGTCGCGACGTGGACGGTCGCGCCGGGGGCCGGCCGCAGGTCGCTCAGACCCAGGACGTCGTACGCGGTGACGAGCCAGCGGATGTCGCCGCCGCGCGGGGCCGAGGTGGCGCCGTCGATGGCGAGCTCCACGCCGCTGACGCTGCCCTGCCGGATGCGGATCCGCGCGGACTGCGCGTCGGCGACGCTGGTGAGCAGCAGCAGAGTCACGAGGGTGTAAGTGAGCTTGTGCATGGTTCAGCCCTCCCCCGGCACGAGGCGCTCGAGGAGTGGGATGGGTGGCGGCAGGCTGGGGGGATCGTCGGACTGCTCCATGTCGGGCGCGTCCGGCTCGGGGCCCTCGTCGGGCAGCTCCACGGCGCGTGACGGGAGCACGCTGACCGGCAGGACCTCGGCCGTGTCGGGGCCGAGCGCGTCGTAGACCACGGCGCCGAGCCCGCGGAGGGTGCCGCCGACCGACCAGCGCACGGGCAGCGGCAGGCGCACCCACGCGGCGGGCGCGAGGGGGCGGAGCGGCAGGATGAGGGTGCGGCCCTCCTGATGCGCCTGACCCGCGAGGTAGCCGGCGAGGGCCTCGCGGGTCGGCTCGTCGAGCTCCGCGCCGGCGGGCAGCTCGATCTCGACGATCGGCCGGGTGAGGATGCGCGGCCCACGGTTCTGCACGCGGAGCGCGACGCCGGAGCGGGTGTCGCGCGCGCCGAGCTCGCCTTCGATCTCGAGCGCGATCGGCGCGCGGCGACGCGGCGCGGCGTCCCACGGCAGGCCGTAGCTCAGCGCGAGGTGCGCGAGCGCGACCGCGCCATCGGGCAGGGTCACGGTGAGGGTGTGCGCGCCGGGCTCGCCGAGCCGCTCGAGCACGGCGAGGGTGACCGCGCCCTCGCTCGTCGTCTCGACGGGGCGGCCGTCGAGCGCGATCTCGGCTTCGCTCACCCCGGGCGCGAGCCGGCCGGCCGCGGCGCTCGCGAGCGCCAGCTCCACGCCCTGGAACCAGGGAGGGGGGAGGATGTCGCCGCGCAGGTCGCCCCGGACGTCGATGGGCCGCGGCGCGGTGAGCTGCATGTCCACGAGGCTGCGCACGAGCGCGAGGGCCTCGCCGCGTTGACCCAGCGCGAGGCGGGCCAGGGCGAGGAGCGCGGTCGGCTGGGCGCGCGGCTCGTGCCCGCGCTCGGCCTCGGGCTCCACCCACGCCATGTCGCCGACGCGGATCACGTGCCGCTCGGCGCGGCGCGCCATCTCCACCGCCCGGTCGCGGTCCTGGCCGTCGAGCGCGAGCGCGGCGGCGGCGCGGGCCCAGACGAGCGGGGCGTCGGTCGCGCTCGCGGCGTGGCCGGAGGCGATCTGGCGCAGGCGGCGCCGGGTGCGCGTGAGGTCCTCACGCAGGGCGGGCCGACGCGCCGCGTCGATGGGCGAGAGCGCGAGGAGCAACCAGGCGGGCTCGTCGCCGAACGCCTCGGGCTGCATGGTGCGCATCGCCTCTTCGGCCGGGAGCCGCTGGCTGACCGAGCGGAGCGCGCGCGCGGCGTCCTCGTCGTTCACCCGGTCGTCGCCCCAGAGCGCGGCCAGGGCCAGGGCGCTGCGGAGCGGGTCGCGCAGCCGCTCGCGCTCGTGATCTTCGTAGCTCACCCACTGGAGCGCGGTCTCCTCGACCGCCTCCGGCAGCCCCTGGCCGGCCATCGTGAACGCCCAGCCCGCCCAGAGCGGGTCGCCCGTGGTCGGGTCGCCGAAGAGGTGCGCGCCGACCGTGAGCCGGAGCTGCCCCGGGCCGCGCGCGCTCGCCTCGTCGGGCACCTCGATCTCGATCGTCTGCGCGCCCTCCATCAGGCGGGTCCGCCGGTCGCGGGCCGTGCGCGCGTCGGCGAGCACACGGATCGGGCGGCGGACCGCGTCGAGCGGCGCGCCCTCGTCGCGGGCCACGCTGACCACCAGCGCGCCCTCGCCTTCACCCGTGAAGCGGATCTGCGCGACCACCTCGCGCGCCTCGTTGGCGGGCAGCTCGGTCGGCTGTGGCTCCGGGGTGGGGAACTGCAAGTCGCCTTCGGCCTCGATCAACAGGCGCACCTGGATCGGCGCGTCGGTCCGGTTCTCGATGCGGATGGGGAGGCGCATCACGTCGCCCGCGGTGGCGGTCTCGGGGATCGGCGCGTCGATGAGCACCTCCTGGTCGACCGAGAGCCGCCCCATCGCGCTCGTGGTCCAGCCGGTCGCGGTCCAGGCGATGGCCTCGAGCCGGTAGGTGGTGAGCGCGTCGGCGAGGGGGACCTCGACCGTGGCCGCGCCGCCCTCGAGCGGGACCTGACCGACGTAGAAGAGAGTCGCCGGGAAGTCCTCGCGGATCAGCGCGCCCATCGCCTGCGCGCGGGTGTCGGCCTCGTCGCCGTCCTCGTCGTCGCTCATCCGCGCGTCGAGCTCGAACGCCGCCTCCTCCTCGGGCATCGCCTCGTCCGCGGCCGGGCGGCGCCTCGCGCGGCTCGGCGCGGGCGCCGCCGCCTGCAGACCGCCGAAGCTCCCGGCGCTGCCGCCGCCGCCCTCGGCCGTGGCATCGAAGGCAGCCCGGACTTGGATGTTCTGCGCGACCATGTCGTCCGAGAGCTCGCTCCCCGAGGACGACACCGGACCCTGCTGCTGCTCCTCGTAGGCCGCGAGCGAGAGCCGGTCGTAGGCCTGCGACATGCGCGTGAGCACGTGGGACGCGGGGGCCAGCGCGGCGAAGCGACGCATGAGCTGCTCCTCGCCGCTCGAGACCGCGTAGGGCGTGCCTTCGGGCACCGCGCGCGCGAAGGGATCCTTCACGTCGTCTGCGCTGCCGAGCCGGCCGTCGGCGCCGGGCGAGGCGAGCTCCCAGTCGAGGGCTCGCTCGCTGAGCGCGATCGCCGGCCGCCCGCTGACGCGGCGGAAGACGTAGGCGTTGCCCCAGGGGTCGACGAGATCGCTCGGGGGCACCATGCCGAGCTGCACCAGGGTGCCGAGCCAGCGCTCGGGCGGGAGGTTCGCGCTCGCCCGCTGCGCGTCGCGGTTGTCGGGATCGGTCAGCCGGAGCAGCGCGAGCAAGAGCCGCGACAGCCGCTCGCGGGCCACGCGCCGCGCCACCGTCTCGAAGGAGAAGCCCGGGTCGGCCCGCTCGATCATCGCCACCGTGATCGGCTCGCCCCCGAGGGTGCGCGCGTAGGTGTCCGAGAGCTGACGCGCGGCGATGAGGTGCGCGATCACGTCCGGGTGGAAGCCCCGCCCGCTCACGATCGGCGCGCGGTCCGCCGCGTCGGGGCCCATCGCGCGGACCGCCTGCTCGAGCACGCGCTCGATCGGCGCGAGCCCGCGGCGGAGCATCTCCTCCCGGAGCGCGACCGGATCCCGGAGCACGCCGCGGCCCATCTGTCGGCCCGGCGAGTAGGCGCCGTGACGCGACGAGCGCCAGTAGGGCGGCTCGAGCGGCGCGGGCGCGGGCGGCTCGGGATCGATCGAGAGCATGCCGCTCAGCGAGGCGCGGAGGAGCCGCGCGTTCACCTCGTCGGCCGGCTGCTGCGCCGCCTCGTGCAGCGCGCCCGACATCCAGCGCAGATCCCACGGACCCTCGCCGCCGTGCGCGGCCTCGTCCCGCACCAGGAGCGCAGCCCACGCGGGGTCGCTCGCCGCCGTCGCCTGCAGGCCCACGCGGGCCGTCTCGCGCACGAGGTAGCGCTCGCGCTCGGGCGCGACCTGCAGCCCGAACGCGCCGCGGGGGCGCACGATCACCGCGTCGAGCGCGCCGACCCCGAAGGCCACCGCGCCCGGCTCGTCGGGCTGCTCGCTCGTGTTGTCGAGCCGCGCGGCGCGGGCCCGCACGTGCACCACGCCGACGAGATCCGCCGGCAGGTCCAGCGTGCCGCGGCTCGCGCGCCCGTCGACCCAGGCGAACGCGACGGCGCGCCCCGAGAAGAGCGCCTCGATCAGCACGGGTCGGCCGCGCACGGAGGGGCGCCGCGTGACCTCGACCTCGAGCGCCGCGCCCGCGTCCACGATGGGCGCGCCCACGACCGCGGCGTTGAGCTCCGCGTCGCCGCTGACCTGCGCGCACACCCGCGAGACGCGCGGCGGATCCGTCTGGACCTCGACCTCGAAGGTCGTCGCCACCTGCCCCGCGCAGCTCCCGCCGTTCATGCGCGCGGCCGCGCCGCGGGGGAGCGTCATCGTGACCTCGGCGAAGCCCTTCGCGTCCACGCGCGCGGTCTGGCTCCCGCCGCGCAGCCCGGGCCCGCGCACCTCCACCTCGGTGCCCTCCCGGAGCGGCCTCCCGCGCGGATCGCTGACGCTGAGGTAGACCGTGGACGGAACCTCGGGCACGAGCGCGCCTCCGCGCGGGGTCGCGCTGACGATCACCGGGGTGCGCGCCATCAGGTAGGTGCGCTGCACGGTGAGGGTGCCGTGGGCCGCGTGCACCACGCGCGCGACCATCGTCTGGGTGCTGACCTCGCCGCTCAGGAAGGCGGGCGCGGTGACCTCGAAGGCGGCCGCGCCGTCCCGACCCGTCGTGAGCGTCAGCGGCTGCGCGCCCGGCTGCACCCGCAGCTCCACGTGGGCGCCGCGCACGGGCGTGCCGCTCGGGGTGCGCGCCACCACCCGCCCGCGGAGCGTGCCGCCGGGCCCCACCAGCGCCACGCCGTCGTCGTCGGCGCCGCGCAGGCTGATCTCCGCGAGCAGTCGCTCCACCGTGCGCTCCCACACCTGCACGCCGCGCTGGGCCGTGACGCCGGGCGCGTCGAGCAGCTCCGCCTGGACGCGGTAGGGCCCCGGCTCCGCGCTCTCGGGCAGCGTGAGGCTCGGGTGCACCACGCCGCTCGGCCCCGTGGTCTCCTCGGCCGTGGCGAGCGGCTGCCCGCGCATGTCGAAGAGGGTCAGCTTCACGCGCCGCCCGCTCAGGGGCGCCGGGTTCCGCTCGCCGCGCACGCGGAGCCAGGTCCGCACGTCTTCGCCTGGCTGGTAGCGGTTCCGGTCCGTCAGGAGATCGAGGGCGAGATCCGAGCGGGTGTGGAGCGGGAAATGAAAGCGCCGGCCCGGCTGTCCGGAGCGATGCACGACGAGCTCGAGCCGGGAGTCGGCGAGCGCCTCGGCGGGGAGATCGATCGCCACCGTGAAGCGCCCGCCCGCCTCCGTCCGCGCCTGCGCGCGGCCGTAGGTGCGGCGCGTGCGGCCGTCGCGCGCGGTGATCTCCACGTCGACCTCGAGCCCGGCGCGGGGGCGGAGGTCGGCGAGGCCGTTCACCTCGTAGCCCACGCCGGTCAGCGTCAGCGCGTGGCCCCGCTCGCCGTGCGTGGCCCCCGTGAGGGCCAGCTCGTAACCGGCGGGCGCGCCCGACGCAGTGGGCTCGGCGTGCTGGGCGTGTGCGGTGATAGAGAGCGCGCTCAGCGCGGCGAACGTGACGAAGCCTCTCAAATCCATCTCCCCGTGTGACGCATCGAGCCGGCTGAAGGTCTGCCGCTTCTACCACGCGCTCCTCCTGCCCGACGGTGTGAGGATCGGCGAACGAGCTATCTTGGGACGGCGTGTTCCGCGGCGTCTCCAACTCCGAGCTCGGGCTGGCCGTAGGGGTGTTCTCCGGGGACAGCAACACCGACGCGGACTACGCCCGGTACGTCGAGTGGCTGTCCGACCTGCTCGCGCGCCACCGACACCTGGCGAGGCCGGTCCTCGTCCAGATCGTCGAGCGAGGCAACCCCGTGCCCAACGCGAGGTGGCGCATCCGCATCGCGGAGGCGGCCCGGGCGGTGCCGTCGGACGCGCTGTTCGTCCTCGTGAGCGACTCCGCGCTGGTCCGGGGGACCGCGCGGGCCATCGGCTGGCTGGCTCCGAGAGCGTACGAGATGCGCGTCTGCGCGGACATCGAGGAGGGCCTGTCGGTGGTCGAGGCGTGGCGGGGCGTCGCGCTCCCCGAGCTGCGCGAGCTCCACGATCGCGCCTGCGGTCGCGTCGGCCAGGCGCTATGATCGGCCGATGTTTCGCGGCGCGTCCGATCCGGTGCGCGAGCTCGCCGTCTGCGTGTTCTCGGGCGACGAGAACACCGAAGACGACTACGCGCGGTACGTGGACTGGCTGAGCCAGCTCCTCGGCCGCTACGCCACGGCGGAGAAGCCCGTGATGGTGCAGGTGGTCGACCGCGGCAACCCCGTCCCGAACGCGAAGTGGCGGGGCCGCATCGCCGACGCGGCGCGCCAGGTGCCCCCGAGCGCGCTCTACATCCTCGTGAGCGACTCGACGATCGTCCGCGGCACGGCGCGGGCGATCGGGTGGCTCGCTCCGCGCGACTACGAGATGACGGTGTGCGCGAGCTTCGACGAGGCGGTCTCGACCGCGGAGGCCTGGCGCGGCGCTCCCCTGCCCTCCCTCGTCGCGCTCCACGAGGAGGCCCGTGGCTGAGCTCCTCGTCCGGCGCGCCGTTCCCGAGGACGCCCCGACCCTCGCCCGGGTGCACGTCGCCGGTTGGTCGTGGACCTACCGCGGCGTGCTCCCCGACGCCTACCTCGACGCGCCCGAGCGGCGACCTCGCCGTGAGGCCCAGTGGCGCGGGCTGCTCGAGGACGGCCAATCCATCTTCCTCGCCAGCCGAGGCCCCGACGTGCTCGGCCTCGCGTCCGTCGGGACCAGCCGCGACGAGGACGCGAGCGACGAGGTCGGCGAGCTGTCGGCGATCTATCTCCGCGACGCGTCGCTCGCGGGCCGAGGCGTCGGCCGAGCGCTCATGGACGCGGCCCTCGACGCGCTCCGCGCCCGCTTCCGAGAGGCCACGCTCTGGGTGCTCGACACGAACGAGCGCGCCCGCCGCTTCTACGCGCGCACCGGCTGGCGCCTCGACGGCGCGACCAAGACCGAGACCGTCGCCGACACCCCGCTACCCCACGTCCGCTACCGCATCGCCCTGGGCTGAAGCCCCTCGCGCCTCTCTCCCCTGCATCGGGGCGCCGTGCTACCGCTTCGCACGTGAAGCTGCGCACTTCGCTTCTCGTCTCCACCTTCCTCCTCGCTGCCACGAGCGGGACGGCGGGCGTGTGCGCGGCCGACGAGTCGGCGGTGCACGACGCGGCGCTCCGCTTCGCCGCGCAGCGCTGGCGTTGCGAGGACGGCCGCCCGACGGAGGTCCAGGTGGTGGAGACGGGGCCGGGGGAGGGCTTCGCGGGGGTTCGCACGGCGTGCCACCGCGAGCTCGACGGCGCCTACAACTACGCCGCGAGCGTGCTCCGGGTCCGCGGCCAGCGTGTGGACTTCGCGGTGATCCCCGGGCACGACGCTCGCGGGCTGTTCAACGTCGACCTCGAGGCGAGGGGCGGTGTCGTCGAGCTGGGCTTCGGGGTGCTGTACCGCGGCCTCGGCGACGCGGGCTGGCATCAGCGGTTTCGCTGGGACGGACGTGGGTTCGCGCTCCAGGAGGCGCGCTCTCGCGCGGGCGGCGGCGTCTACCCCGACCCGCTGGGTCCGTGGCCGATCGAGGGGCCGCCGTCCCGGGTCTGTCGACCGGTCCTCAGGTCCCTCCCGGGCACTCCGGCGCGAGTGCGGGTGCGCGCGATCCGGCCTGGAGGCTCGAGCGTCGGGCGCTTCGAGATCGCCGAGGCAGGCTGCGACCCGGGGGGCGAGGACACGTTGCGCTGCGGCGCTGTGGAGTACGGGGCCGTGGCGCGCGGGCGCGAATGGGTGGTCCTGCGCATGGATCAGCAGGGCCAGCGCGAGGTGTTCCGCATGCCCAGGGGATGTGCGCTGTAGCGCGGTCTACCGGTAGAGCAGCTGGTCGCGGCAGCTGGGAGGCAGCGTGAAGCTGGGATCGTCGAACTCGCCGCACGTGAGCGCGCCCAGCTGAGGGAGGCACTCGTCGTAGAACGAGTCGGCGTCGCGGAGCTCCACGATCTCGGCGCACTCGACAGGGAGCAAGCGGCGGAAGTCGTCCTCGGTGGCCTGGCGATCGTAGCCACATCGCTCGGCGACGTCGCCGATGGTGGTGATCACGTCCTCGCAGGCCACCTCGCCCACGTTCTGCGAGCAGCCAGCGGCGAGCGCGAGGGAGCACGAGACGAGGAGCGCGCGCGTGAAGGGTTGCATGGCGCGAGTCGATCACGCCGGTGAGTGACTGTCAAGGAGCCTGTGCTGCTGTCAGCCTCGCGAGCGGTGGTCGGTGCTCACGTGAGCGCGAGGGTCTCGTTGATCACCCGGAAGGCGCGATCGTGGATCGCCCGGCGAGCACGCCGATGTCGAGGTCCACGCGCACCAGGCCGTTGAAGGCGCCCCGCGGGTCGCGGTGAAAGAGATCCAAGGCGCGGTGGGTCTCGGTCCCGCCGGGCGCCTCGAGGGCCTGGAAGGAGGCGGGCGCCTCGAACGCGAGCGTGTCGAGCAGCGTGTGCGGGAGATGTGCCTCGACCGTCCGGCGCTCGCTCGGGCGCGAGACCCGGAGCGCGTGCGTGTGGTCGTCGATCCAGATCTGCACGGGCGCGGATTCCGCGGGCTCGCCGCCGGGCGCGTACGCGTCGCCGCTCACGACCACGTCGGCCTTCGGCTCGAACGGGGCGAGATCGCTCTCCTGCCGGACGCTCGTCTCGTCCGGCGCGCCCCAGTACTCGTCCTTCACGCTCACCGACTCCTGCTCGCACGCGATGCGAAGCGTGCGCTCGTCCTGCAGCTCGTAGGTCGCCTCGATCACCACCACGTCGTGGAGCTCGCCGGAGGGATCCCGAGACTGGAACGGCGAGTGACAGCGAATGTCCATCGCTCAGTTCAGGTGGATGAGCGAGCCGGCGACGAAGACGTCCCCGCTGGCGGTGAACTTGAACTCGGTGCCCTCGATCGAGATCTTCCCGTCCGACTGCATGAGGATGCGGGACGCGCCGCAGCGGAGCTCGAGCGAGACGCCCGCGGTGAGCGTGTGGGTGAGCCCGACCCGGACCGAGCGGTGCTTGCCGATCTGGGTCTTCTCGTCCTCGACGACGCCGGCCGTGCGGTTGGCGCCGACCATCACGCTCTCGTTCGCGCCGACCGAGCGCGAGCGGTTCGAGCCCACGTTGAGCGTCTCGTTCACGCCGACGTTCTTGGTCCGGTTCTTCGCCACCGTGACGCTCTCGTCGTTGCCGACGGTGCGGGTGCGGTTGCGCACGACGTTCTGCGTCTCGTCGTGCCGCACGTCGCGGTAGAGGTCGTTCTCGATGACCGTGTTCCAGTCCTTCTCGCCGTGGACCCAGATCTCCTCGTCGCCCTTGGAGTCGTCGAAGCGGAGCTCGTTGTATCCGTCGCCGCCGGGGTAGGAGTTGGTCTTGAAGGTGCTGACCATCTTCTTCTCGGGCAGCGGGTAGGGGACGGCGTTGTCGCCGTGGTAGACGCAGCCCGTCACGAGCGGCCGATCGAGGTCGCCGTCGATGAAGGAGACCACGACCTCCATGCCGACGCGGGGGAGCACGAAGGCGCCCCACGCGTTGCCCGACCAGGTCTGCATGCAGCGGATCCAGCAGGTCGTCTTCTCGTTCATCTCGCCGACGCGGTCCCAGTGGAACTGCACCTTGACCCGGCCGTGCTCGTCGGTGTGGATCTCCTCGCCGGGCGGCCCGGTGACGATCGCGGTCTGGAGCCCGTGCACCCGCGGGCGCGCTCGAACGCGCTGCGGTCGGTAGGGGACGTCCGCGAGCACCACGGTCATCTCGTTGTCGTAGTACTGCGCGCTGCCTGCGCCGTGTGCGAGCGCGTGCGCGCCGATGCGATGGGTGGCGCGCACGATCGCGTACTCCGCGTTGAGCGAGACCGCGACGTGCCCGTTGAGCGCGTAGCGGAGCCCGCTCCGCACCGCGCAGACCGTGCTCTTGGCGTGGAAGAGTCGCGCGTCTCGCCACTGCGCGTCGCGCCGCATCTGCTGCTGGTCCGTGACGTCGTGGGCGCGGTAGGCGAGCTGGTACTCGTGGAGGGTGAGCTGCTCGTCGTGCTGATACGACTCGCGGGTCGGGCCGAACGAGCCGCCGTCGGGGCCGTCTCCCGGGCGCTCGCCCGACGCCTCTCCCTCGATGAGCACCGACGGGTGGGTCCAGTCGAAGTGCCGCGTCTTGACCTGCGTGCCCGTCAGGCGCGTGGCCGGCTCGAAGGCGCGCACGTACTCCTGCTCGATCAGCCCGCCGCCCCCGACCGCGTCGGCGTACTCGAGGAGCCCGCCGTCGATCAGCGGGTGCTGCTGCGACGCGTCGAAGAGCACCAACCGCTCGGCGTCGTCGCCGGCCTCGAAGCGGTAGAGGATGCCCTCCTCTTCCATGAGCCGGTGCACGAACTCGAAGTCGCTCTCCTGGTACTGCACCGTGTACTCGCGCTTCGGGTAGGTGCGCTCGACCTCGACGACCACCTCCCGCCCGTACTCGGCGAGGGCCTCGCTCAGCACCTCCTCGAGGATGGTCGGGACGCTCTTCTCCTGGAAGATGCGCGAGTCGCGCCCGTGCCGGAGCACCGCGAGCGCCGGCTCGATCACGAGGCGCGCGCGCGGGTCCTCGTCGTGGTCGTGGCGGATGCGGACCGACGAGACGATCCCCCCGTACACGTTCTCCGTCAGACCACGTCGCAAGGTGACCGACGCCTTGCTCCCGAGGAGCTCCAGGGGGTCGATCCCGTGGAGCTCCGTCTGGATGTCGACGATCGCGACGTAGGGCTCGTTCAGGGCTGACCGCACGGTCGCCCCCTCGACGGTCCAAGGCACGCCGACGCTGGCCTCGGAGAAGAAGATGGCTTCGACTTGATTCATCGTCTTCACTGCAGACGTGGCCTGAAGCCCGTCCCTCCCACATCGCCCTACGCGACAGGCGCAGAGTCGGATCGAGCTTTTCTACCATGCCCCCGAAATCGGATGGGCCTCGGGAGACGGCGCGATCACGGGGAGCGTGGCGCGGAGCTCAGACCCAGGCGATCGTCATGTCGTAGCGGTCCGCGTCGACCCTCACGCGGCGCTTGCCGGAGGTACGGGCTCGAGAGGTCGGTCGCGCGCTATCGGGGGGGCAGCGGAGCGAGGTCGTCCGGCACGCTCAGGTGGAAGTGGAAGCGGTGCAGGGGGTTGTGCATGCGCATCGCGTGCGAGAACGGCGTCTCGAGCCCGCGCTCGCGGTACCACTCCCGGAACGGGTGAATCAGGTCCGGGTCGTTGTAGTAGATGCGGATCCGGCCGTCGGCGCAGGTGGCGAGGATCTTCGCGAGGTCCATCACTCGGGCCCGGAGGGCGCGGACCTCGCGTCGGCTCCGGTGCGCGTAGTTGTCGGGGTAGCGCCGGCCCCCTTCGTTCCGCGCGATCATCGCCTCGAGGAGGTAGAGGTCCACGTCCACCCCGCGGTCGTGGGTCTGGTGGCGCGGCCCGGGCGCGTCGAGGTCGCCTACGGTCAGGTGCTCACCCGGCCAGCGGCGCTGGTACTCGGCCGCGGCGGTCAGCACCAGCGAGACGAGCCCCGGGCGCGCCCAGCGGTGGTCGTCGGTCGTGTTGCGCCAGATCTCGTAGAGCTCGCCCGGTGGGTCCGGCAGGCGCCAGCGGCACGCCGGGTAGGGCCGCCCCGCCGCGCAGCCCTCGGTCTGCTCGATCTCGAGCTGCGGCTGTCGACAGACGTAGTCCTCCGAGGCGGGCGGGCGGGCCAGCTCGCCCCGGGAGTCGTACCGCCACGCCGCGTCCACCACGCCCGCGTCTTCGGGGGCCGGAGCTCCCGCGTCGGTCGGGGTCGGCGCGGGGATCGGCGACGGCTCCTCGCGCGCCTCGCCGACGAAGTGGCCGCTGGCCGCGATCCCGATCGCCACGAGCGCGGCGATCGCGATCGGTGCGCCGACTCTCAGCCACGTGCGCCCGGACATCGCGGGGCACGTAGCGAGAGATCGTCGGACGCGCCACCCACCCCACCAGTCCGACGATCAGGCGGACGTGTCGATCGCGAACCAGAGCACGAGCTTCGGGCTCGGGCGCGCCTTCCACATCGCGGGGCCGAGGAACAGCTCCGGGCCGACCTGGCGCAGCTCGTCGTGGATCTGGCGGATGAGCCACGGGTTCTCGGGGCGGTCGTAGTCGAGGAGGATCGCGCGCTCTCCGTCGATCTCGGAGCGACCGAAGCGGAGGTGGAAGGGGAACTGATCCCCGAGCAGGGTGACGCGATTGATGCCGTCGCCGGTCTGCCCATCGAAGGAGCGGAAGCTCTTGCCGCGCCACGGGAATCCGTCGGCGCGGGCGAAGGCGGCCAGGGCCTCGCGGTGCTGCTCGAACGGCGGGATGACGGTGAGCATGCGGCCGCGCGGCGCGCCGTCGAGGGCGTCGAGGGTGTCGGGCACGCTGGCGTTCACGTAGCGCTCGTGCAGCTCGGCGACGGTCATCGCGGCGAGCTCGTCGACGTGCGGCGGGCGCGCGTGCGTGTCGGGCGTCCGGGTCGTGGTCGTGGCGGTCTGGCTCATGGCTCCGGCTCCTTCGGTGTCTCGTTCGCCGGATCCCCCCGGCGCACTGCGTTCCAGGCGCAGCTCTCGGCTTGCGCAAAGAGCGCGTCATCGGCTTCGAGGTGGCCCAGGCGCGCGGCCTTCATCAGCCCGGAGAAGACCCCCCAGACGATCGCGGCGAGCGCCTCGGCCGGCATGGCGCGGGTGAGCTGCGCGCTCCGGCCGTGCGCGAAGAAGGCCAGCACCGGGGCGAGGGCTTGCCGCTCGCGGGCCAGGTTGTCGGCGTCGAGGTAGGGCTGGTGGTGGTGCAGCTCGAGGAAGTCGAAGACCTCGGGCCGCGCGCGGAAGTAGCCGACCATGCGGTGGAAGAACGCCCGGTGTTGCTCGCGCGGCGTCGCGTCGAAGGCGAAGTCCCGGAGCAGCGCGTCCATCAGCTCGGCCTTGCACTGGCGGTAGAGCGCGTTGACCAGCTGCTCCTTGCTCTCGAAGTGACGGTAGGGCGTGCCCGCAGCCACGCCGGCTCGCTCCGCGAGGGCGGGCATGCTCGCGCCGTGGAAGCCGCGCTCCGAGAAGAGACCGAGCGCGGCGCGGAGGATCTGCGCCCTCGTCTCCGAGCTCGCCTTCTCCACGCTCTTCTGCGCCGCCCGAGGCATCCACCATTGTGTGAACGACCTCTCACAAGGTGTCAAGTCAGCGATGGAAACAGTAATATGGATGCGAATGATCGTTCACCATCGCGATGCAGCTCCACACACGGCTTGCGAACGGGTAGGGTCGGGCCGTGTCGGACCTGGACCAGACCATCATCGCGCCGCCGCCCTTCATCGAAGTGGAGCTGGTCTACGAGGCCGGCCGCGCAGGGCTCACCGGTCGCGGCTGGTGCGCGCTCCAGATCTGGACGCTCAACCGCGTCTACGACGTCGACTGGGGCATGCGCTGCTTCTGCGTCACAGATCGCGCGACGGACGCGCCCATCCCCGGCCATCAGCTCCTGAACGCCAAGCTCACCGGCGGTCAGAAGCGGGACGGCCACCAGCTCGAGCTGCTCTACCCCGTGCCCGCGCCGGGCGTGGCCGCCGTGTTCGAGGTCGGCGAGGGGAAAGCGGCCGAGTACGTGACGACGAGCGAGGTCAGCCGCGTGGTGATGCGCGTCCGTGTGATCTCGGTGACGGAGGAGCTGAAAGAGCCCTCCTGGAAGGGCCTCTCGGGCTCCTTCGAGGTGCCGCCTGAGCTCGGCGGGACCCGGCCGGGGCACTCCGAGAGTTAGGGCGAAATTCCCGCCCGGCGGCGCGTTGACAGCGCACCGACCATGCATATACTCCGCCGTCCTCGCGCCGATGTAGCTCAGGTGGCTAGAGCGGGCGTTTCATACGCGCTAGGTCAGTGGTTCGACTCCACTCATCGGCACTTCTCACGGCCCGGAGCGCTCTGCTCCGGGCCTTCTCTTTCTCTGGCCTCTCTCACGTGCAGGGCGATGACGACCGCCATTCGAAGAGCGCCGTTCCGGGTGGCGCTGGCCGCGTGCATCGCCGCGGCCGCAGCGGGATCCGTCCTGTCCGTCGCCGCGCTCGCCATCGCCGGGGTGGCGGCGCTCGACCCGTGGTGGTGGGCGTCGCTCGTCGCGGCGGCGCTCGCGGGCGCCTTCGCCGCGGCCTGGGTGGTCCGGCGCGCCTTCGGCCGGCGGCTGGCGCTCCTCGCGGAGCTGCTCGATCGGCGCGTGGAGCGCTCGGGCTTCCTCGACCGCGTGCCGGATCTCGGCGACGACGAGGTGGGGCAGATCGCGCGCTCCCTCAACGCGCTGCTCGCCCGCATCACGACGCTCCAGGGCGACGTCATCGACCGCAGCCGTGAGCTCGAGGCGACCCAGCGCGCGCTCGAGCTGGCGGAGGAGCTGGCGCAGAAGCAGCGCGAGCTCGAGCAGCGCCTCCGTGAGCGCGCGCTCCTCTTCGAGGTGCTGCGGGAGAGCACGTCGAGCCACGATCTCGATCGCGTGCTGCGCATGCTGGTCGAGCGGATCGGGCCCGCGCTGCGCGCGTCTCGCCTGGCCGTGCTCCTGCGGGACGACGACGGCCGCTACGAGGTGCGGGCCGCCCACGGGTTCGAGCCGTCGCCGATCGGGGAGCGCCTGGCCCGCCCGAGCGGGGGCCCGCTCGCGATCGACCGCGGCATGATGCTCGTGCCCGACGTCTCTCGTGCGCCCGACGCGGTCGGCTTCTGGGACGCGCTCCCCACGATGGGATCGTTCGCCACCATCCCCATCTCGCACGGCGGAGACGAGATCGGCCTGCTCGTCATCACGCGCTCGGCCGCCGACCCGCTCGGCGACGTCGAGGCGCGCTACCTCGAGGCCGTCGCCGACCAGGCGGCGCTCGCGATCCACAACGCCCAGCTCATCGCGCGGCTCGAGGCCCTGAGCACCCACGACGAGCTGACGGGGCTGCCCAACCGGCGCCTCTTCTGGCGGCGGGTGAGCCGCGCCCTGGCCCGGGCCGAGCGCTACAGCCACTCGTTGAGCGTGCTCGCGGTCGACGTGGACCATTTCAAGAGCCTCAACGATCGTTGCGGTCACGCGGCGGGCGACGAGGCGCTCCGCGCCATCGCGGTCGCGCTCACGGACGAGATCCGCGAGGTCGACACCGCCGCGCGCGTGGGCGGCGAGGAGCTCTGGGTGCTGCTCCCGGAGACCGACGAGCAGGGCGCGGCGGAGGTGGCCGAGAAGCTCCGCGCCCGCATCGCGGCGCTCGACGTGACCGGCGCGGACGGCCAGCCGCTCGGTCACCTCTCGGTCAGCATCGGCGTGGCCACCCGGCTCCCGGGCGAGGCCGCGCGCGCGCTCCTCGATCGGGCGGACGGCGCGCTCTACGTGGCGAAGCGCGCCGGGCGCGACCGCGTCGAGTCGGTGCCGCCGGCGGCGTGAGGCTCGCGCCTCGGCACCCGGCTACGGGATCGTCGGGAACGAGGGCGGCGGGGCCTCGGCCGCCCGCTCCAGGAGCGCGAGCAGGCCGGCGGCGAAGGCCTGCAGGACCTCGAGCGCGAGGTCGGGGTGATCTTCCCAGACGTCCACCGTCAGATCGCGCCCCATCGAGAGCGCCACGAGCCCCTCGCCCACCTCGGCCGAGTACCAGCGCGGGACCTGCCCCAGCGCGTCGAGGCCGCCCGCGAGATCTCCCGCGCCCAGCTCGAACGCGAGGCCGTCCTCGGTGCGACAGCGCAGCGTGCCGCAGACGATGGCGAGGGCGTCGTCGGCGCGGTCGCCGACCTTCCACACCACGCGGCCGGGCTCGGCGCGGATCTCCTCGGCCCCCTTGGCCAGCTCCGCGAGGCTGTCGATGCGGCCGGCGCCGAAGGCGAGGGTCCGGCGGAGGAAGAAGATGCGCTCCACCAGATCGAGGGCCTGGGCCGGGCACTGATCCCCCGCGCTGCTGCGGGTGGGGAAGCCCGCGCTCGGCGGGAGGCGGCGCCGGAGCTCGACGTTCTCGCGCGCGAGCTCGCGGATGACGGCGAGCAGGATCGGGAAGCGATCCTCGAACAGCTCCTCCAGATCCTCGGCGTGCAGCTCGAGCACGACGGAGTCCCGGGTGGCGAGGCAGTCGTAGCCGCGCGGATCGCGCGCGAACGCCGCGAGGCCGCCGACGCCCGAGCTCTCGCGATAGAGGCCCAGGCGCTTGCCGCCGCGGCTCAGCGCGAGCTCGCCTTCGAGCACGAGCAGCACCGTCTGGATGGGCTGGCCCTCCGTGAACACCTGCTCGCCCACGCCGATGCGGCGGGGCCGGGCGATGGCGGCCAGGGTCACGAGATCGCGCGTCGGCAGCTCGCTCCAGCCCGGGAAGCTGCGCATCGCGACGAGCCGCTCCACGCGACCGACGAGGGGCTCAGGCGAGGACACCGCGCATCCCTCTCGGCGCGAGCAGCTCGAGCGCGCGCGCGACGACCTCGCGCGCGAGCCCGGTGGCGCCCTCGTTGGCGTCGCGCAGCGGCTCGGCGAGCTCCGTCAGGCCCAGCTCGCCCACGTGATGGGCGACGATCGACCGCACCGCCTGGCTCTGATCGTCGAGCATCTCGCGCAGCAGCGCCTGGTAGCCGTCCGGCAGCGGTCCCAGGCTCGTCGTCTCGCGCACCCGGCGGAGTCTGTCCTCGTCCGGCGCGTCGTCGAGCAGCGCGTCGAGGGTGGGTGAGAGGCTCAGCCAGGTCAGCGCCCCGAGTAGCTCGCGGCTCTCCGCGCGCAGCCGCCGCGAGCCGTGGCGCAGCGCGTGGGTGATCCGCCGCAGGTCCTCTCGAGGGTGTGCGAGCGCGATGAGCCGCACCGCCCGATCCAGCGCCTGCTCCTCCTTCTCGCGCAGGGCCGAGGCGAGCAGCTCGCCGCCGCGGGTCCGGAGCGACTCGTCTTCGGCGTGCGCGCGCGCGACCATCACGCGCCGGGCGAGCATCTCCGCCGCGCGCTCCAGGTTCTTGCGGACGCTCGCCTCGAGCCGCCCCTCGTCGAGCCTCAGGCTGGGGAGCTTCTCGCGCAGGGACAGCAGCCCGCGGAGGATCTTGTACCGGACCCAGCCGTCGGGCTCGTGGTCGAGCCGCTCGAACAAGATCTCCGCCGCGCGCGGGGTCCCGAAGCGAGAGATGCTCCGCGGGAGGTGGCCGCGGACCTGCCGCGGGAGCGACCGATCGTCGAACGCGCGATCGAGCGCCTCGAGGGCGTCCTGCCCCAGCGCCATCAGGGCGTCCCGGCTCTCGTGGCGGGCGCCGCGCGGGCCGAGCCAGCCGATCAGGATGGGGAGCGCGTCGGGATCACGGATGCCCGCGAAGCCGCGCGCCAGCTCCCGACGCAGCTCCGGCGTCGCGCCCCGCGTGAGCTCGTGGAGCACCGGCGCGAGGCTCCGGTCCCCCTGCAGCCGGATCGCGCGGGCGAGCGCGACCTGCACCTCAGGCTCGTGGCTCTCCACGCACTCGTCGATCTCCGCCCGCGCTTCACCGTCCGCGTCGAGGCCGCGCGCGACCAGCGCCGCGAGCACCGACGCCCGGACCGCGGGGGGGTGGCCGCCCTGCAGCTCGCGGTGCAGCTCGTCCTCGCTCATCACGCCGCTGAGCGCGCGCATGGCCGCGGCGCGGATCTCGTCGTCCTCGCGTTCGAGGAGACGACGCGCCACCGACATGAAGTCCGTGCGCTCGCCGTCGCCGAAGAGCTCGAGCGCGCGCAGGACCACCGCGCGCGAGGGGTGATAGAGGAGGAGCGCCGGGATGAGGCGGGTCCGCCCGTAGTCGGCGAGCACGTCGAGCGTGGCCAGCACCTCCTCGTCGCGCTCGCTGTTCAGCGACTGCATCAGCGACTCGAGCGAGCCGAGGTCCAGCTGGGGCACCTCGGCCCGCGTCTCCACCGTGCCCGCGCGGAGGTTCGCGCGGAACAGGTCCAGGTAGGAGCGGCGCAGCGTGAGGGCGAGCACCACCCAGCCGACCGCGAGCGCGCCGACCGCGATGGCCAGCTGCTCGCTCTGGAGCCCGACGAACCCGGCGCCGAGGATGGCCAGCGAGCCGAGCGCCTGCCCACCTCGCTGCCCGAGCGAGTCGATCACGGTCTTGTAGCGGTCCCGGATCTCTCGGCTGAGCGGGAGGTACAGGAGCTCGAACGCGGAGCGATGCAGGGAGTGGCGGAGCGCCCCATCCGCGCCGCGGAGCGCCATGGCGGGGTAGAGCATCGCGCCGGCCGCCCCCGCGATGAGGGCGCCGACCGCGCCCATCGCGAGCAGCGCCGGCAGCACGACGAGGGCGCGTGTGGCGCCGAGGGCGCTGAGGAGGCGCGGCGCGATCGCCAGCTGCACCACCAGCGAGACCACGTTGAGCACGAGGTAGAACTGGCTGAAGAACGGTCCGAGCTCGGCCGTGCTCAGCTCGCGGTCGATCGTCGCCTTGAAGACGTAGTCGACCATGATCGCCGTGATGGACGTCAGGGCGACGAGGAGCAGCAGCCGGCCGACGTAACCGCGGCGCCCGCGCACGGACTGCTCGTCCGGCTCGCTGCGCGTGGGCTCGGCCGCCACGGGCTCGGGGCTCGGGACGCAGAGCCCGGGGATGGCCGCGGTGATCGCGAGCAGGCCCGCGCCGACGAGCACCAGGCCACGCGGAGGCAGCCAGCCCTGCGCCACGCTGGCGATGGACGCGCCGGCCACCGCGCCGAGCGAGCCGCCGGCCGCGATGCGCGCGTACAGCTGCCTCGCCTCCGCGACGGTGAAGAGGTCGGCCAGCAGCCGCCAGAACTGGGCCACCGCGAACGTCGCGACCAGCCCCGTCCAGATGTAGAAGGCGTGGGCGATGAGGAACGTGTCCTCGTCGAAGCCCACCCAGAAGCAGACCGTGCCCCCGGAGGCGAAGAGCAGGGTGAAGACCGAGATGCGGCGCTTGTCGAACCGCTCGATCAGGAAGCGGTCGATCTGCGCGGCCACCCAGGCGGCGGCGGCGATGCCCAGATACGTGAAGGGCAGCTGCTCGGCGGGGAGGTGGGTGAGGAAGAGCGCGTCGCGCGCGACCTCGAGGACCGTGTGCCCCGCCAGGAGCGTGAAGAGAGTCGCCGCGGCCGCCAGCGCGTGGCGGCCGTTCTCGATGCCGTGGCCCGGCGAGAGCCTCTCCAGAAAACGGCGCATGGTCCCGCCCGGAGTATGGACCGTGATGGTCCATCGCGTCGCTTCTGCGTCAGCGCCGCTCTAGAGAGGCGCTCCGCCTACCTCCCGTCGCCTGCCGTTTCCTGCGATTCCTGGACCGCGTTGCTTCCTCGGTCACGTGCTGAGAGCACGCTCCCTCGTCGCGCCTTGCCCAGAAACCGCAGGAAACGGCATGCTCGGTCCGGCAAGCGGTTCGACTCTCTGGCACCCCGTCGCGTTCTTCGGCGGCGGGGCGGAGAGTCAGCGCGGGATCAGGCGGCCAGGGCGTCGCGCGCGCAGGCCCGCGCCATCGGCGCGGCCTTGGCCTTCTCGAGGGCCTTGCGCATCTTCAGCAGCGCCTTGGCCTCGATCTGCCGGACCCGCTCGCCGCTGACCGAGAGGGCCTCGCCGATCTCGCGGAGGCTGCGACGCTCGTCGCTGAGCACGCGCTCCTTGACGATGCGGCGCTCGCGCGCGTCGAGCACCGAGAGGGCGTGCTCGGCCAGCTCCATCGCGACGCGACGGCGCTCCTCCTGGGCCGCGGCCTCCTCGGGCGTGGCGTGGTCGGCCGGATCGTGGCCCGCGCGCGGGTCGTCGACCGCGATCGGCACGTCCGGGTAGCTCAGCTCGTGCTGCACCGCGAGGACCTCCTCGACGCTCACCTCGAGCACCTCGGCGAGCTCCTCGGCGGTCACGTGGTCGCCCTTCTTCTGCTCCATCTGGCGCGCCGTCTTGCGGAGCCGCTGGCGCAGCTTGCGCATGTTGCGGGTCTTGCTCGGCGTCACCATGCGGCGGTTCGCGCGGACGTAGCGCTGCATGTAGTAGCGCACCCACCAGCGCGCGTAGGTCGAGAATCGCGTGCCGCGCTCCGGATCGAACCGGCCGGCCGCGTCGAGGAGACCCACGAAGCCTTCGTGGATCAGGTCCTCGCGCGGGGCGCCGGGGCGTCCGTAGCGCTTCGCCATCGCCGCGACGAGCGGGCGGTGGCGCACGACGAGCTCGTGCAGCGCCCTCGGGCAGCCGTTGCGCAGCCGCTCCGTCAGCGCTTGTTCTTCTTCACGGGTCAAGGCATCTCGGCGTTCGGTCATCGTCATGGGTCCCCCCCTCCGCAACCGCGATGCCAGCCGGATCGAGTGGGCGAGGCGCCCAAACGCGGCCGGATGTGCGATGGCGTTTTCCCCCGCCCGTGGCGATTCGCCACGCGCACTCCGTCGACCTTTCCTCGGCCGGTCTCGCTGCTAGCATCCGCGCGACATGCAAGCGCGCGGCGACTTCATCGACGGGAGCTTCCACGCTCCCACCGGAGACACTTTCACGAGCCACGACCCCGCCCGAGGCGGTCAGGTCGTGCTGGAGACGGCGGGCTCGCCCGAGCGCGTGGGCCAGGCCTGCGAGGCCGCGGCCGCCGCCCAGCCCGCGTGGGCCGGCCTCGACTTCGACGCCCGGCTCGCGGCGCTGATGCGCTTTCGCGCCGCCCTCGCCGAACGCGAGGATGGGCTGAGCGAGGCGATCAGCCGCGAGATGGGCAAGATCCGGAGCGAGGCCCGGACGGAGATCAAGGCGCTCGTGGGGCGCTTCGCCCTGGTCGAAGGCCAGGTCCGCGCGGAGCTGAGCGGCGGCGCCATCCCGGGCTTCCCGGCCGAGGTCATCCGCTACCGACCCCACGGCGTGGTCGGCGTGCTCGGCCCGTTCAACTTCCCCCTGCACCTCTGCCACGCGCACGTCGTGCCGGCGCTCCTCCTGGGCAACACGGTCGTGATCAAGCCGAGCGAGATCACGCCCCTGTCCGGGGAGCGCTACGCGGAGGCGGCCCAGGCGGCCGGGCTGCCGCAGGGCGTCTTGAACGTGGTGCAGGGCGGCGGCGCGGTCGGCGCGGCCATCGTCGCGAACCCGCACGTGCGCGGCCTCGCCTTCACCGGCTCCTGGGGCACCGGGCGGCGCATCTCCGAGGCGGCGCTCGACCGGCCCGACATGCTGCTCGCGCTCGAGATGGGCGGCAAGAACATGTGCGTCGTCCGCGAGGACGCCGACCTCCGGCAGGCCATCCACGAGGTGATCACGAGCGGCTACCTGACCACCGGCCAGCGCTGCACCTGCTCCGACCGCGTGCTCGTGCACCGCAGCCTCGCCGGGCGGCTCGTCGACGGCCTGCGCGCGGTGCTGGCGGAGCTGTCCTTCGGAGACCCCGAGGACCCGGCCTCGTTCGCCGGCCCGCTCGCCACGATCGCGGCGCGGGATCGCTTCGTGAAGACCCTCGAGCAGGCCCGCGCGAAGGGCGCCGAGCCGATCGTCCCCGGCGGCGCACGTGAGGGCGGGGCGTTCGTCGCGCCCTCGCTCCACCGCCTGGCCGACGGAGTGCACGAGCTGGCCGGATACACCGACGAGGAGCTCTTCGGCCCCGATCTCTGCGTCGAGACCTTCGATGACGACGACGAAGCGATAGCGGCGCTCAACGCGTCGCCCTACGGCTTCGCATACAGCATCTTCACCCAGGACCTGGAGCGCTTCGGCCACTACGAGCGGCAGGTGCGCACCGGGATCCTCAACCGCAACCGGAGCACCAACAAGGCCAGCCCGCGCCTGCCCTTCGGCGGGGTGAAGAAGAGCGGCAACTTCCGTCCCGCGGGCGCCTGGGCCGGGCGCAATCTCGCCTATCCCATGGCGGAGATCCACAACGGCGCCGGGGTCTACGACCGCCACGCGCACATCGAGCCGCTCCTGCCGGCGAGCGACCTGGACCAGCTCGAGGCGCAGCACGCGGGCGAGGAGGAGGCGGAGCTCCGTCGCACGCTCTTCGACACGCCGCGTCCCTTGCAGGTGCTCCTCCCCGAGGGAGGGGAGCTGCCCGAGTCCGACGCGCTGCACGAGCGCTTCTACGCCGGCGACCGCTACGTCAGGGGCGAGAAGAAGCCGCCGGTCTTCGACCACCTCCGCTCGAAGGGCCCGTGGATGGTCTCCATCGACGAGGCGCCGATGAGCGTGATCGACGGGATGAGCCAGACGGCGACCATCCCGGCCGGCTTTGGCGCCGACGCCATCGTGCGCGCCTACGTGGAGGGCGACTTCGGCGACGCGCCGCTGAGCAGCGGGGACACTACGCTCGGCGACGACCCCCACGCGCTCGCGTTCGCCGAGACCCTGCGCGGGCTCGCCCCGGGGCTGCCCACGGTGAGCTTCGTCAACAGCGGCGCGGAGGCGAACGAGAAGGCTTACGCGCTCTGCCGGCTACAGAAGCCGGAGCGCACCAAGCTGCTCGCGTTCGAGGGCAGCTTCCACGGCCGCACGATGCTCGCGCTCTACGCGAGCTGGAATCCGTCCAAGCGCGTGCCCTTCCAGATCGCCGGCTACGAGGTCGACTTCGCGAAGGCCCCTTCGCGGGAGGTCTTCGAGGACGGCGAGCCCATCGAGCCCGAGGGCTGGACGGAGGTCTGGGGCGGCGGCGACGTCGAGGCGGCCAAAGCCCGCTGGGGCAGCTCCCCCGACCCGCTCCTCGCGGCCGAGGTCGCCGCGCTCGCCGACGTGGACGAGCGCCTGGCCACCGAGACGCACTTCGCGGTCGTGATCGAGCCCATGCAGAGCGAGGGCGGCGATCGATACGTCAGCGCGCGCTACCAACGCGCGCTCCGGCTGCTGACGCGCGCCCGCGACGTGCCGCTCGTCGTCGACGAGGTGCAGTGCGGCTTCGGCCTCGGGGGACCGTTCCTCTGGCACCAGCGCTTCGGCTACGTCGACCGCGACGGTCAGCCCGACACGCCGGACTGCGTCTGCTTCGCGAAGCGCGCGCAGGTCGGCGTGTGCATGAGCGTCTTCGAGGACCCCGAGCCGACGAGCGCCTTCCCCGCCTCGCTCGCGCGCGGCCGGTTGCACGCCGAGAGCGTCGGCGACGGCAGCGACGCCGCGCGCATCGAGGCCCTCGTGCGGCCGCGGCTCGAGGCGCTGCATCGGCGCTGGAGCCACCGCATCGAGAACCCGCGGAGCGAGGGCTTCGCGCTCGCCTTCGACGTGGCCGACTCGGACACCCTGATGGCCTACCTCGGCCAGCGCTTCTGGCGCGGCGTGGTCGTCTTCGGCGCGGGCTCGCGCACGGTGCGTTACCGGCTGAACAGCAGCTTCGACGCGCGCACGCTCGACACCCTCTTCGAGTCCATGCAGCGCTCGCTCGCGTGGATCGAGGCGCACCCGGGTAAGAAGCCGCCGGCGTGGGAGGACTTCGCGTCCGGCCGGACGGACGACGTCGCCGCGCCGCCGGTCACCGTGCGGGTGGCGGACCCGGCGGAGCGCGAGGCGCTGATGGAGGCCATCGTCGCGCTCGAGGCCGAGGTCTACGAGCCGGCGCGGCGGGACAGCCCGGAGCGCCTCGGGCTCGCCTTCGCCGAGGGCGGCGTGGCGGTGATCGCGGAGACCGAGGAGAGCGGCGACAAGCGGGTGATCGGCACCGCGCTCGCCGCCCCGCTCGAGGCGGTCGAGGGCGTCGACGGGGCGGACCGCGACCCGATGCGCGGCCGGCACAACACGCTCTACTCCCTCGCCGTGACCGTGCACCCGGACTACCAGGGGCACGGGATCGGGCGACGGCTGAAGCTGGCGCAGCTCACGCAGGCCCGCGCGATGAAGAAGGACGGCGCCGGTCGCTACCGCCACGTCACCGCGCGCAACCGCTTGCCCGACGCGAGCTCCATGGCGCGGCTGAACGACTCGCTCGGCGCCTACACGGTGTTCCTGCTCGAGGGTCAGTACGAGGGCGACGGGGTGGCGCGCTACTACCGCCAGCCGCTCGGCCGCTTCGAGCCGGATCCCGTGCGCGTCGTCGAGCGGAGCGCGCCCACGCACGACCTCGCGGCGGGCATCGCCAGGCCCTTCGCCGCTCCGCCGGCGTCGCTGGTGAAGCTCCACGAAGCGGGCGCGCTCTACGGCCCGACCGTCAACAAGGTGACCGTGCTCAACTACCTCACGCCCGCGGTGGTCCGCGCGACGGAGTGGGTGGGCGCGCTGACGCCCAGCTTGCCGCACGCGTATCTCTGCTCGAGCCGGGACGAGACCGTCGACAAGTCGGTCCGCGTGCTGCGGTGGCACCGCCCGCACGCCCAGAAGGTGATCTCCTTCGAGGGCACCTACGTCGGCCACACCGCGTCGGGCGCCCGCTCGATCAGCGATCCGGCGACCCACGCGCAGGGCGCGCCCTACTTCGACTGGCCTCGCGTGCCGCACCCGGCTGACGGGCTCGACGAGAGCCTGTCCGCGCTCCGGAGCGAGATCGAGCGCGCCGGCGGCGGTGATCAGGTGTTCGGGCTCTACCTCGAGGTGGTGCAGGAGCGAACCGGCCGCGTCGTGCCCGACGCGTTCTGGCCCGCGCTCGCGGAGCTGCGCGCGGAGACCGGCGTGCCGGTGGTCGTCGTCGAGACGGCGAGCGCGTACTACCGCTCGGGCCGAGGCGCGTTCGCCCTGGACGGGATCGACTTCCAGCCGGACCTGATGATCTGGTGGACCGGCGGGCAGCTCGGCTTCGTGCACGTCACCACGCCCTACCTCGTGAACAAGCCGCTCACGCTCGTCAGCACCTGGGACGGCGACGAGCTGAGCCTCGTCCAGGCTCACCACCAGCTGCGCGCGGCGCGCGGGCTGGATCTGCAGCCGGCGATCGCGGCGCTCGACGAGGCGCTCGCCGGGGTTCGGAGCCGTGGCCTGGGCCTGCACCGCGTGCTCGAGGGCGTCGACGCGACGCGTCTCGAGGCGGCCGGGATCCGCGGGCGGCGCCTGCCGGGAGATCGCCTGGCGGTCACGCTCCAGCTGGACGCCGCCGCCGCGCAGGCACAGGCCCTGCGCGACGCGTTGGGTTGAGCCGGGTCAGGGCGACGGCGGGCACTCGCCCACCGACGCCACGCTGACGCCCGCGTTGGCGGCCATGCACCCGTTCGAGTGGGTGCGGCCGTCGCAGCCGCAGACGGGGTCGTAGAGCGCGGTGCAGAAGTCGGGGCGCCGCGCGCACATGCCCGTGCCGGCGCAGTCTCCGAGCGCCTTGCCGCAGAACTCCATCGGCCCGCAGTCGCGGTTGGTGGAGCAGCCGCCGGTGCTCGGGCCGCCGTCGGCCACGCCGCCGTCCGCGGTGGTCGGACACGCCCCGCGCCTGCCCCGGCTGGTCCCGGCCGCGTTCGCGAAGCAGTCGTTGTCGTAGGTGACCATGTCGCAGCCGCAGACGGGGTTCACCACGTCCGGGCAGCGCGAGGGCTTCTCGGTGCACTCGCCGTCGAGGTCGCACGCGATCTGAAGGCAGAACTCCGTCCCGGCGCACTCCGCGTTGGTGCGGCACGACGTCGGGCCGGCGTCGACGCCCGAGTCGGTGGACAGGCCGGCGTCCTCGTCGACGGGGCCCGCGTCGTCCGCGGCCGCGTCCTCGCCCACGCTCGCGTCCTCGTCGCCAGCGCTGCCGGAGTCGGCTTCACCGGCGTCGGGATCGGTCGCGCCGGCGTCCGTCGCGGCGTCCATGCCGACGCTCGGGCCCGCGTCGCGGTCGCCCCCCGCGTCGGCGTCACCCCCGCCGCCACACCCCAGGAGACCGACACCCATGAGCGCCCCCACCACGAGCCCCAGGCTTCCGCGATTCATCATCCGGCGGGCGTAGCAGAGCGCGCCGGGTGCCGGCAAGGCGAGGTGCTGGCCGGCCGCGCCGTCCTCGACGAGGCGTCGACCCGCGAGCAGCCGTCAGGGCGCGGGGGCTGACGGAGGCGTGTCCGGGACCGCCCGGGGCTCCGGGCGGGGCGTCGTCAGCCAGCCCGGTCGCGCGCCTGGGCGGTACACGACGCGGTAGTCGTCGTCGCCCGCGGGCCAGCCGAGGAACACGTCGGGCCCGACCTGCTGGAGCACGAGCACGGTGAGCCGCTCGCGCTGGCCGCGTCGCATGCCGACCGCGATCTCCCAGCGCTCGCCGTCGCGCCCGAGGCCGGCCGCGCTGCCCTCGTGCACCTGCTCCCCTTCGCGCATCTCGGCGCGATCCCCGCGAAGTTCGAAGAAGACCAGGTCCCCGTCGTCGGGCTCCTCCGCCACCCACCGGCCCTGGAGGTCTGGCGGCACCGGCCCGGCGCGCCGCGCCACCGCGAGGTCGTCGTCGCCCTCCCGGAAGACGAGCGCGCGCCCGGGCCCGGTGAAGCTCCAGAAGAGCGTGATCGCCTCCGTCTCTCCCGCGCGCGAGAGGCGCAGCCGCTTCATCCCGCCCTCGGCGTCGAGCACCGAGACCTGCGCCTCGGGCTCGTTCGTGCGGGCGGAGCGGGCGGTGCCCTCCCCGTCCGAGAGATCGAAGACCACCTCCACGTCTTCGTCGTCGATCTCGCTCAGCATCCAGCGGCCGTCGAGGCTCGGCGGAGGCGGACGGCGCGCCGTCACCGTCACCTCTCCGGAGGGCTCCGGGCAATCGGCCACGACCCGGGGCGGCGGGGTCGGGCTGGAGGCGCATCCGAGGAAGAGCAGGCTGAACAGAGCGCGTCGCATGGCCCGAGAGTAGCGCGTCGCGGCCCGGTCAGACGGCCGAGCGACGCACGAACCGGTAGAGCGCGGCGGGGCGGTGGTCGACGTCGCGCTGGCGCTCGCCCGTCGCCTCGAGCTGTCCGGACGCGAGCATGCGGCGGCGGAAGCTGTCCTTGTTCAGCGGACGGTCGAGCACGACCTCGTGCACGCGCTGGAGCTGGCGCAGGGTGAAGCGCGGAGGGAGGAGCTGGAACCCGATCGGCGTGTAGTCGAGCTTCCCGCGGATGCGCTTGACCGCCATGCCGAGGATGTCCGCGTGGTCGAACGCAAGCTCGGCCGGCTCACCGTCGATCGACACGTCCACCGGCCCGCCCGTCTCGCCCTCCCAGGGCACCGCGAGGCGCGCCGTCAGGGCGGGGTGTTCCTCCTGGTCGATCGCCTCGAAGCGCTTGGCGTCCACCAGCGCGTAGTGCGCCACGGTGACGACGCGGGTCCGCGGGTCGCGCTCCACCGCGCCGAAGGTGTAGAGCTGCTCCAGGAAGACGTCTCGCAGCCCGGCCTTGGTGAGCAGCACGCGCTCGGCCGCCTCCTCGATCGACTCGTCCATGCGCACGAAGCCGCCGGGCAGGGCGGCCGCGCCGTCCCAGGGGTGCTCGGTGCGACGCACGAGGAGGGTCGCGAGCGCGTCGTCCACCACGCTCAGGAGCGCGACGTCCACCGTGAGCGACGGGCGCTCGTACGCGCTCGCGTCGTAGCCGGCGAGGAACTCGGCTTCGGTCTGGGGCTTCTTCGGTCGGCGTCTCTTGGGGGGTGACTTCGGCATGTTCGCGCGCTCGAGCGTCCGAGGGCATCATCGAGAGATGGATCTCGGACCTTGTACCGCATGCGCGCGCCACGTCCGCCTCGATGAGATGCGCTGCCCGTTCTGTGGTTCCGCCGCGCTCGCGCGCCCCGGCGCCGTCCGGACGGTGAGCCGGCGCGCCTTCACCCGCGCCGCGGTCTTCGTCGGCGCGGCGGTGCTCGGCGCCTGCGGCGGCGACGAGATCGCCTACGAAGGCGAGGAGACGGGGACGGGCGGCGGCGAGGAGACCGACTTCGCCTCCGACACCGACGCCGATGGTTCGGACCCGCAGACGCGCGAGCATGACGAGCGCCAGACGCAGCAGATCCAGGAGCGGGAGCGGCAGGCGGAGGAGCGCCGGCTCCGTGACGAGCGCGCGATGGAGGAGCTCGAGCGGCAGCGGGAGCTCGAGGAGCAGGACTGGCGCGATCAACGCCGGCACCGGAACCCGTGCGTGGACGGCGTGTGCCCGCCCTACGGCACGCCGCCCGCGCGCGACCTGCTGGTCTGAGCTGGCGCGTCCGAGCTGGCAGACGCGCGGCGGCCGGTGCACGCTCCGTTCGTATGGAAGTCCTGACGATCCCCTCCGGTCTCGACGCCCGCGGCCGTGGGCGCGTGCACGGCGAGCACTTTCGCGCGCGCATCCACGAGATCGCGCAGCTCCGCCTCGAGCTCGCCCTCTCCCAGGGCAAGTTCGCGTCCTCCATGGAGGTCGTCGAGACGGCGCGGCTGCACCTGCCGGTGCTCGAGGGCTTCGACGCGCCGCTCCACGCGGAGCTGCTCGGGATCGCCGAGGGCGCCGACCTCGACCCGGCCAAGCTGGTGGTGCTCAACCACTACACCGACCTGAAGGACGTCGACCCGAAGCGGCTCGATCCGTCGAAGGGCGGGGAGGGCACGGGCAACGAGGACGAGGACTGCTCGGTCGTGCTCGCCGGCACCCCGGAGGGCGTGTTCCTGGCGCAGACCTGGGACATGCACGGCAGCGTCGAGCCCTACGTGTGCCTGCTGAGCCTGCCCGAGCACGACGGCCGGCCGGCGCTCCACACCTTCACCATCACGGGCTGCCTCGCCCTCGCGGGCATGAACGCGCACGGCGTCGGGGTGAGCATCAACAACCTCAAGTCCCACGACGCGCGGGTCGGCGTGGTCTGGCCCGCCCTCGTCCGGCGCCTGCTCGCCGAGGACAACGCGAGCGCGGCCAAGCACGTGCTGATGACCGCGCCGATGTCGAGCGGCCACCACTACGCCATCTGCGACGGCGAGCGCGGCTATGGCGTGGAGACGAGCGGCGAGAAGAAGGCGGTGATCTTCGACGCCACCTTCGCGACCGAGCCCGGCGCCCGCCTCATCCACACCAACCACTGCGTCGACCCCGGCGTGGCGTCGGTGAGCTGGGTGAGCGACTGGTCGACGAGCTACGACCGGCACGACTGGCTCACCCGTTCCGTCGAGGCGCGGGCGATCGAGGGGCGCGACGACCTCTGGTCACGCCTCGCCACGCACGAGGGCTACCCCCGAAGCGTCTGCACGCACCTCGCGAGCGACGAGCAGCCGCACGCGATGAAGACCTGCGGCGCCATGCTCTGCGACTTCGGCAGCCGGACCCTCTACGCCCACCATGGTTGCATTCACGGCGTCATGCCGACGCCCTTCGGGTTCGACGCGTGAGCGAGGAGCCCTTCTTCTTCACCTGGAGCGTCCAGCGGGACGCTAAGGGGCTCGAGATCGTCGGCGGCGAAGGCGCGTTCTTCGACACCGCGGACGGAGAGCGCTGGCTCGACTTCGGGAGCCTCATCTATCACGCCAACCTCGGCCACGGGCACGGCCGAATGGTCGAGGCGATCAAGGCGCAGGCGGACCGCCTCTGCCTGACCATGCCCAAGGCGATCTACCCGGAGAAGCGCGCCCTCGCGCAGAAGCTCCTCGAGCTGGCTGGGCCCGAGTACGGGAAGGTCTTCTTCACGCTCGGCGGCAGCGAGGCGAACGAGAACGCGCTCAAGATGGCGCGTCTGTTCACCGGGCGGCACAAGACCATCAGCCGCTATCGCAGCTACCACGGGGCGTCGATGGGCGCGCTCTCGCTCACCGGTGACTACCGCCGGCCGCCGCTCGAGCCCGGGCTGCCCGGCGCGGTGAAGATGCTCGACTGCTACTGCGACGCCTGCCCCTTCGGCAAGACGGTCGACACCTGCGCGCGAGAGTGCGCCACGCAGCTCGACGAGATCCTGCCGATGGAGGCCAACGTCGCCGCGGTCTTCCTCGAGAGCGTCCCGGGCGCGAACGGCGTGCTCATCCCGCCCGACGACTACTGGCCGAAGGTGCGCGAGGCCTGCGATCGGCACGGCGCGCTGCTCGTGGCCGACGAGGTGCTCTGCGGCTTCGGCCGGACGGGGAAGTGGTTCGGCTACCAGCACTGGGACGTGTTGCCGGACATGATCACCGTCAGCAAGGGCCTGACCGGCGGCTACGGCGTGCTCGGCGCGGTGATCGTCAAGCGGCACGTCGCGGACTTCTTCGAGGAGCGCACCCTGCTCGCGGGTCTCACCCACTACGCGCACCCGCTCGGGGTCGCGGCCGCGCTCGAGGCGATCGCGGTGTACGAAGACGAGGGCCTCATCGAGCGCGCCGCCGCGCTCGGCCCGAAGCTCCTCGCCGCCCTGCGCGAGCTCGCCGTCTCCGAGCCCCGCGTCCGCCACGTCCGCGGCCTCGGCTTGCTCGCCGCGCTCGAGCTCGACGCCGACGACGCGACCCTCGCCCGTCTCGCCGGTGAGCTCGCCGCCCGCCGCCTCTACGTGCACGTCCGCTCGCGCGAGAAGACCCTCGTCATCGCGCCCCCGCTATGCATTCAGGAAGAATCGTTGCACGACGGGGTCCGCCGCATCGCGGACGCGCTCGGGTCAGTCTGACGGGCCGGCCCTCGGGAACCAGCGTCGCGTGGCCCGCCGCAGGACTCGCGCGTCCGCGAAGCCGAGGCGGGCGGCCAGCGCGTCCTGGGTGAGCGACTCCTCGACCGAGAGGCGCGCGAGCTCGTCGCGACGGACGGCGTCGAGCAGCGCCCGGAACGAGGCCCCCGCCTCGGCCAGGCGTCGGTGGAGGGTGCGCTCGCTGACGCCGCATCGTCTGGCGACGGCGGCTGCGCGGGTGTCGCGCTCGCCGAGCGCCGCGCGGAGCTCGAGGCGGACCCGCTCGGGCCAGCTCTGCGCGCGCATGGCATCACGCTCCGCCAGGAGGGTGGAGGCGTGGGCGAGCACGATCGGGCCCAGGCCGGGCTCGAGGGGGGCGAGGTTCGGGAGCGCGAGGTGGTCGCGGTCCATGAGCAGCTCGGTCGCGGGCTGCTCGAACGAGACTGGACACCGGAAGACGTCCTCGTAGGCGCCGAGCGGCGCGCGCGGGCGATGCGCGAACCGAACGGCGAGCGGAGAGAAGTCGCTGCCAGCCAGGATGCGCGCGGTGCCCACCATGTCGGCGAGGTGGAACTCGAGCGTCGACGCCAACGCTGGCGCCTCCGGGGTACGGAGCGCGACCGCGCCGCGCCCGACGACCTGCTCGAACGTGAACGCGTCGGTGACGAGCGGCCAGAAGGCGAGCATGGTCTCGATCGCGCCGCCCATGGTGGAGGCGGTTCGACACGCGAAGGCGACCGCGCTCTGACCGTGGGCCGGCGCGAGGGCCCCGCACCGTGCGGGAAACGCCGGGCCGAGCGCGCGGGTCGCCGTGTCGAGCATGCGCCGCACGTCGGCGGCGAGCACCACGCGCGCAGGGAGCGCGACGTCGCGCCCGCGCACGTCTGGGGGCAGCGGCAGCTCGAGGCCCTCGCGACCGGCGGCCGAACGGACGTGGTGTGCGCTGAGCGCGGTCTCGGTTGGCAGCGAGAGTCCGGTCATTGGCAGCGAGGGTCCGTTCGTCCCTGGCGGAGGCCACGCAGGCTGTTCGGCATGATCGAACGCCAACCTCTCTCGTTGCTTCTCTCCATCACGGGTCTCGGCGCCCGCGATGGCTTCGCGAGCCCAGACCCCGACGCCACGACCCCGTGGGGGAACGACGCCGGGACCGGCGGCGTGGCCAACGCGGGAGTCGAGCCTCCCGACGACGACACGGGCGCCCCGGCGGCGCCCGACGCGGGCCCCGCCTGCCCACGAATCCTCGGCACGTGGGAACTGACCGGGACCCGCGCCACGCGCCGCTGCGTCATCGACCCGACCGGCTGCGACGGCAGCGTGCCCTTCGAGGGAGCCGTCACGGCCGCGGGCGAGGTGTCCTTCTCCGGGCCACCCGGCTCCTGCACGGGCGCTGTTCGCGGGGATCGCTGCGATGGGTCCTGCACGGGGCTCGGCGGCTTCGTGTGCACGTACTCTGCCATGCGAGCGGGGTCGTGATGCGGACCGCGGTATGGATGATGCTCACGGTCGCCTCGGCCGCGCTGCTCGCCTCGGGTTGCAATGGGGCGAGCTGCGAGACGCTGTGCCGCGAGGCGCAGGACCGCGACTGCACGACGATCCGCGGTGACTGCGGGAGGGCCTGCGCGGGCCTCGCCGCGGCGTCGGCGAAGGCGGGGTGCGGCGCGGAGGAGGAGGCCTATGTGGGCTGTTCGGGGGGCGGCGATGTCTGCTCCACCGACGCTCGCTGCGGGGGCCAGGAGACCGCGCTCGGCAACTGCCTCGCCCCGTTCTGTGCGGCGAACCCCGGCGACCCGGACTGTCGGACGGTGGTCGGCGCTTTCTGACGCATCGAGCGGACGGTGGCCACCGCTTCACGCTCCGGAGCGTGAAGCGGTGGCCACGCTTGCGTACAGAAGGTGACGGCTCCACGGATCGGCGCATGACGATCCTCGAGCGCGTGCCCCTCGGCTTCCCGTGGAAGACCTGGGATCCCTTCCTCTTCTGCGTCCATCACCTCGACCGCTACCCCGAGGGGGACGCGCGCATGGCGCCGAAGGCGTCGCTCGCGGGCCGTCGCCTCGGGATGGACTTCGACGGTAAGGACGGCTGGAGCATGTACCACGGCGAGGTGGTGCCCGGGTTCCCGGCGCATCCTCACCGCGGCTTCGAGACGGTCACCATCGCGCGGCGCGGCTACATCGACCACGCGGACTCGCTCGGCGCGACGGCGCGCTTCGGGCACGGTGACGTGCAGTGGGTCACCGCCGGCAGCGGGGTCGTGCACTCGGAGATGTTCCCGCTCGTGCGACAGGACGCGCCGAACCCGACCGAGCTGTTCCAGATCTGGCTCAACCTGCCGCGCGCCTCGAAGATGGTCGCGCCCCACTTCACGATGCTCTGGAGCGAGCAGATCCCGAGGCTGGTCGAGGACGGAGTCGACGTCGCGGTGGTCGCGGGCGCGATCGGAGAGCACCGGCCCCCCTCGCCGCCGCCGGACAGCTGGGCCGCCCGAGAGGACGCGGACGTGGCCATCTTCACGCTGAAGCTCGCGCCCGGCGCGTCGTTCACCCTGCCGCCTGCCCGGCCTGGGACGAACCGCGCCGTCTACTTCTTCGGCGGTGAGTCCCTGCGGCTCGGCGACGAGGCGCTCGCGCTGGGCAGCGGCGCGCGCGTGACGCCCGACGAGGCGCTGACGCTCTCCAACGGAGGCGCGGAGGCGGAGGTGCTCGTGCTGCAGGGCCGCCCGATCGGAGAGCCGGTGGTCCAGCACGGGCCCTTCGTGATGAACAGCAAGCAGGAGATCCAGCAGACGTTCCTCGACTACCAGCGCACGCGCTTCGGGGGCTGGCCCTGGGACGACGACGCGCCGGTCCACCCGCGCGAGCGCGGCCGGTTCGCGATCCACGCGGACGGGTCGGAGGAGCACGCGGACGGGTAGGCGGGGGAGGCCGCGGAGGGCATGCTGCGGCCATGCGCTTCCCCTCCCTCGCGTTGTCCGCCGCCCTCCTGCTCGCCGGGTGCGGCGGGGAGGCCCTGTCGCTCACCGCCACCGCGACGAGCGACGTCTCCGACGACCCCGGCTTCGCGCCGAGCGCTCCCGACGCGCGCCTGCTCCGGGTCGATCTGCGGCTCGAGAACCGGAGCGGGCGCACGCTGCCGCTCAGCGCCTCGCTCTTCCGGCTCGATCCGGTCGAGGGCGCGAGCGTGACCGGGGCGTCGACCAGCGCGTCCCTCGAGCGCTCCTGCGTGCCGGCCGGGGGCGTGCTGCCGCCCGGGCGCGACCTCGAGTGTGGCGTCGCCTTCGAGGTCGGCGCCGGCTTCGAGCCCGCCTCGATCACCTTCTCGGTCGACGAGCTGAGCGCCTCGTCTCCCGTGCCTCCGCTCGGCGGCCCGGTCCCGGACGCAGGCCCCGTCGACGCGGGGCCACTCTCGCCGAGCAACGAGCTCGACATCCTGTTCCTGGTCGACGACTCGAGCTCGATGAGCGAGGAGCAGCAGTCGCTCGCGTCGGCGCTGCCCCGGCTCATCTCGGTCCTGTCCACCGGCGACTTCGACCAGGACGGCCTCACCACGGGGCCGGACGACTTCCCGCCCGTCTCGAGCGTTCACGCCGGCGTGATCACCACCGACATGGGCACGGGTGGTCACTCCATCCCGACCTGCCGGAGGCCGGAGTTCGGTGCCGACGGCGTCCTCCGCACCGAAGGCCGCCCCGACCCGCCGGGCTGCGCCGAGGCGTACCCGGCCTTCCTGACCTACGCGCCGCCGGGCGGCCTCACCGCGAGCGAGTTCGCGCGAGACGCGGCCTGCGTCGCGCAGGTCGGCACGGGAGGCTGCGGGTTCGAGCAACCCCTCGAGGCGGTGCTCAAGGCGCTCTCGCCCGCGGCGGCGACGGCGTGGACGCGCGACGGGTACGCGCCCCCCAGCTTCCACCTCGGGAGCCTGGGTCACGGCGACGGGGCCAACGCTGGCTTCGTGCGCGACGGCTCGGCGCTCGCCGTCGTGCTGCTGACGGACGAGGAGGACTGCTCGGCCGCGGATCCCAAGCTCTTCGATCCCGCGGACCCCGACTACGGCGCCACCGATCTCAACCTGCGCTGCTTCGTGCATGGCGACGCGGCGTTGCATCCGGTGCAGCGCTTCGTGGACGGCCTCGTCCAGCTGCGCCGGCACCCCGGGCGGCTCGTCTTCGTCCCGATCGTCGGCATCCCGCTGGAGACGGCGGCCACGGCGGGAGGCACCCCGAACTGGGAGCGGCTCGCCTCCGAGGACGAGTCGGCCCGCCACCCCGCGCTCATCGAGCGCATCGACGAGGCCGAGCCCTACCGACTCGTGCCGTCGTGCAACCTACCGGGCCGCGGGGTCGCCTTCCCGCCCATCCGGATCAGCCGCGTCGCGCAGGGCCTCGACGCCCTGGGCGCGCAGGTGACCGTGCAGTCCATCTGTCAGGAAGACCTCACGACCGCGACCGAGGAGCTCGTGATCCAGATCCGCCGCGCGCTCGGGCGGTGAAGACCAGCGCGACGAGCGCGAGCAGCCAGATCCAGCGCGGGGTCGGGGTGGAGCCGCCCGCGCGGCAGCTGCACGCGCCGCCCGTCAGGATGGGCGGGTCGCTCGGGTCCACGCCGCCGTCGGGGCTGCACGCCGTCGTGCACGTGCCGACCACCGACGCGCCGGGCAGGCCGCCGCCGGGATCGCAGATCTCGCCCATGTCCACGACGCCGTCGCCGCAGTAGGCGAGGTGGCAGGTGACGCGGCAGCCGTCGGCCGCGGTGTCGGAGTTCCCGGCGCCGTCATCGCACTCCTCGCCCGTGTCGGTCACCCCGTCGCCGCACGACGCGAAGTCGCACGTGGTGCGGCAGCCGTCGACCGCGGTGTCGGAGTTGCCGGCGCCGTCGTCGCACTCCTCGCCCGCGTCGATGAGCCCGTCGCCGCAGGTGTCCGTGCACATCGAGGTGCCGCCCGCGAAGGGCTCTCGGCAGGTGTAGCCGGCCTCGACGTCGCAGCGCGCGTCGCAGCCGTCGCCCGCCGTCGTGTTGCCGTCGTCGCACGCCTCGCCGGGCCCGCGCGAGCCGTCTCCGCAGGCGACGACGCACTCCCCGCTCACCGCGTCGCGCGTGGTGCCGACGCGGCACACGCAGGTCGCCTCGGCGCCGATCTGGTTGACGCAGTCCTCGTTGAGCCCGCAGCCGTCGGTGCCGCGCGCGCACTCGTCCACGTCCACGCAGGTGAAGCCCGAGCCGGCCCAGAAGGGCGCCCGGCAAGCGCACGAGTAGCTGCCTGGCTGGTTGGTGCAGTCGGCGTTCGGGTCACACGCGTCCGTGCCGCGCGCGCACTCGTCGATGTCGACGCAGTTGCGCCCGTTGCCGTCCACGTCCTCGTAGCCGGGGTTGCAGGTGCAGAACCAGCTGCCGTCGGTGTTGGTGCAGGTCGCGTCGCTGCTGCACAGGGACACGCCCGGGTCGAGGCACTCGTCGATGTCCACGCACAGCGGCTGAGGCGCGCCCGCGCTCTGGTAGCCCGCGTTGCAGTTGCAGCTCCACGAGTCCGGCGCGGCGGGCGGGGTGCTGCCGAAGCAGGAGCCGGGGCCGCAGCGCGTCGGATCGTCGCCGCACTCGTCGACGTCGACGCACGTGGTTCCGTCGTACCGGAAGCCAGCGCTGCAGGTGCACGTGTATCGGTCGCCGTCGAGGTGCGGGACCCGGTTGGTGCAGGTCGCGCCCGCGCCGCTCCCGATGCCGCACGGATCGCTTCCGTCGGTGCACTCGTCGATGTCGGCGCAGCCCGTGCCGGAGGTCCTCCCGTCGCCCGTGTACCCGGTGGGGCAGTCGCAGCGGAAGGGCGGCGCGCCCGCCTGGGGGACGCAGGTCGCGTTGGGCGTGTTCACGCAGTCCTCGATGGCGGGCGCGCACCCGCTCACGCAGAAGAGGCAGCGCCCTCCCGAGGCGGGCATCGTGCAGGCCTCGTCCGGGTCACAGTCACACGTGTAGTTGCCGGTGAGGTTGCGACAGGTGCCGACGCCGCAGTTGATGGGGGCCTCGGTGCACTCGTCGATGTCCCGGCACTGCGGGGGCGTGCGCGAGACGATGGAGTAGCGGTTCCGCATGCCGCCGGCCCAGTCGTGGCTGGAGGTGCGCAGGTGGCTGACGCCCGTGAACCCCGCGGCGCAGGAGCAGTCCCAGCGGCCGTTGCTGTAGACGTCGACGCAGCGCCCCCCGGACGGGCCGGCCGTGCAGTCGTTGAGCGCGGGGATGCTGCAGAGGTTCTCGGACGGGGCGTCGGAGCTCACGCCAGGGCTCGCGTAGCCGGTCACCTGCGAGGCGGGGTAGGTCCAGTTGGCGAAGGGATCGCCGAGCTCCTGACCGGTGGTCCAGCCGTCGCCGTCATGGTCGAAGCGGGCGAGCGACGCCCTCCACACCGAGCTCCCGTCGCGAATCGACGCGCAGCTGTTCATCGCGCCCGGCAGCAGCGCGTTGAAGTCGTCGCCGAAGTCGTTGAAGCACGGCGGCGTCGCACAGCCGCCACCGCCGCTGGCGTTGTTGTGGCACGTCAGGCACCCCGCCGAAGTGGAGGGCACGTAGTCCAAGTACTCCGGACACGCGAGCGCGAGGCCAGGCAGCGCCCAGACCAGCACGCACGCGATCAACCCCCGCATGACCGACACGCCGGCATTGTGATCGAGCCGGGGCTCGCCGCCAAACGAACCGCGGTTGACCTACTGGCCTTTGTTCAATAGCTTGTGTCGGTTTCGAAGACGGGTCGGGAGGACACATGGTCGATCGAGCTTGGGGGAGCGCGGTGGCGGTCGCGCTCATGGTCCTCGCCGGATGTGACGGCGGTGAGGTGGACGGGGTGGACGCGGGGACGACCCCGGGTCGCGACGGCGAAGTGGCGCCGCCGATGGACGGGGAGGTGGACCGCGACTCCGGTCCGCCGCCCGCCATGGGCTGCGGCAACGGCACGATGGATCCGGGGGAGGAGTGCGACGACGGCAACACGGCGCCCTTCGACGGGTGCCAGCCGGATTGCACGCTGTGGGAGGCGGCGGCCGGGGAGCCCCTCGTGCCCGACGCGCCGCGCACCTGGCAGTACTTCGAGATCGAGGGCGCGCAGTGTCGCGACGGGAGCCCGGCGGGCATCGCCATCAGCGTCAACCCGGACTCGGACGGCGTGCTGATCTTCCTCGAGGGCGGCGGCGCGTGCTTCAACGAGCAGTGCGAGCGCATCACGACGGACACCGTCTACCGCGAGCCGACCGGCGGCATCTTCGACCGGGGCAACGCGGAGAACCCGGTCGCCGACTGGAGCATGGTCTACGTGCCCTACTGCACGGGGGACGTCTTCGCGGGCAACAACCCGGGCGCCACCGTGCCCGGCGTGCGCGAGCCCCAGAACTTCGTCGGCTACGCCAACATGGGGCGGTTCATGCAACGCCTCGTGCCGACGTTCCGGGAGGCGAGCCGCGTGCTCCTGACCGGCGTCAGCGCGGGCGGCTTCGGCGCCGCGGCCAACTACCAGCAGGTGGCCGACGTCTTCGGGCCCGTGCAGGTCATGTTGCTCGACGACTCCGGCCCGCCGATGTCGAGCGAGGTCGTCGCGCCGTGCCTCCAGCAGCAGTGGCGGGAGATCTGGAACCTCGACGACACCATCCTCGCGGACTGCGGCGCCGACTGCCCGGACCCGAACGACTGGATCCTCGACTTCTCGGTGCACCTGATGCAGCGCTACCCGGACCGTCCGGCCGGGCTCTTCAGCAACACCGAGGACTTCATCATCCGCGGCTTCTATGGCTACGGGCGCAACGACTGCATGCCCGGCTTCTTCCCGAACGTGCCGGCCGACGAGTTCCGCGCCGGGCTCGAGGCCTTCCGCGCCACCTCCGAGGCGGAGGGCGGAGTGTTCCGCACGTTCTATACGCCGGGCACGACCCACACCTGCATCTCCGGCAGCTGCTTCTACGAGACGCTCTCCGGCGCCACCATGGCCGGCTGGGTGGGCGAGCTGATCGCAGGCACCGCGTCGCATGTCGGCCCCTGACGCGCGCTTGGCGCTGGCGAACATCATGCCCGAGCGACCTGTGCTATAGGCGCCCACCATGGGTGGGTCGCTGCTCGAAGTCTCGTCACAGGAGGGCGCGCGTCGCGTGGCCCTCCGCTACCTCGACCAGGCGTCCAAGGCGTCCGAGCGGCTGCACGACACCGACGACCCCGGCGCGCTCCACGACTTCCGGGTCGGGCTGCGCCGGCTGCGCTCGTGCCTCCGCGCGTACCGTGAGATCTTCGGGGACCGCCTGGCGAAGAAGCAGCGCTCGCGGCTCGGCAAGATCGCGGGGCGCACCAACCCGGGCCGCGACGCGGAGGTCCAGCTCGAGCTGGTCACCAAGCTCGGCGCGCGCGCGGCGCCGCACGAGCGCCCTGGCGTCACGCTCGTGGCCGATCAGCTAGAGAGGCAGAAGGACGAGGCCTACGCGCACGTCCGCGACGAGCTGTACCGGCGCTTCGCCAAGCTGCAGACGTCCGTCCGCGAGGAGCTCTCGGTCTACTCCGTCACCTACCGGGTCGGCGAGGCGCGCCGTGAGCCGCGCTTCTGTGAAGCCGCCGCCGACGCGATGGAGGTCGAGCTGGACGCGCTCAGCGGCGCCCTCTCCCAGGTGAAGGGCATCGAGGACGAGGCGATCGCGCACGACGCCCGCATCCACGGCAAGCGCCTGCGCTATCTGCTCGAGCCGTTCCGGGGGGAGAAGGATCTGGCCAAGCCGCTCGTGAAGCGGCTCAAGGCGCTGCAGGATCTGCTCGGCGACCTCAACGACCTGCACAACCTCGCGGCCACCGTCGGAGAGACCCTCGAGGCCTCGGCGCTCGAGGGCGCGCGCCGGCTCCGCGAGGCCGCGACCGGGGTGGGCGGGGAGCTGCACGAGGAGCTGGCCGCGGACGAGCGACCCGGCCTGGTCGCCCTCCTCCAGCGCACTCATGGCGACCGCACGCGCCTGCTCGACGATCTCCTCGGGGGCTGGCTCGTCGAGGACGGGGCGCTCGTCCAGCTCGAAGCCGACTTGCGAAGCTTCACCGCGTCGCTCCGCGGCCGGCCGCCGAGCGGGGTCGAGATCGAGCGCAAGTATCTCCTGAGCGGGCTGCCGTCGGCGTGCGAGGGCGTGACGCCGCTCGAGCTCGATCAGGGCTACGTACCGGGGGAGCGCCTCGTCGAGCGCATCCGCCGCGTGCGTGACGGCGGGGCCGAGAAATTCCTTCGGACGGTGAAGTCGGGGCGCGGGCTGACGCGCATCGAGATCGAGGAGGAGTGCGACCGCGGCACCTTCGAGACGCTCTGGGCGCTGACCGAGGGCAAGCGCGTGCAGAAGAAGCGCTACCGCGTCGAGAGCGACGGCTTCACCTGGGAGATCGACGCGTTCACCGATCGCGAGCTCTTCCTCGCCGAGGTCGAGCTCGACGACCCCGAGACCGAGGTCACGGTCCCCGAGTGGCTCGCCCCGCATCTCGTGCGCGAGGTCACGAACGAGGACACCTACGTCAACGTGAACCTCGCGAAGTAGCTAGCGCTAGAGCTTGTCGAGCCAGGGCGAGAGCGGGAGCCAGGGCGGGAAGACGCCGCTCGCGTGCGGGTCGATCTCGAGCACGGCGTCGGAGTTCCAGGGGATGCCGTAGATGCGCCCGTTCAGGCCGAGGACCGCGCCGATCCACTTGCCCTCGCCGCCGCCGAAGTCGTCCAGCTCGCGCGAGGTCAGCGTGGACGGATCGAGCTCGCGCACGCTCGGGGGGCGGCTGGGTGCCATGTAGACGAGCCCGTTCGGGGCGAGCGCGCCCGAGGCGCCCGTCGAGCTGGTGAGCGTCGCGCCGGTGTCGTGCTCGACGACCGTCTCGGCCAGCGGATCGATCTCGAGCACGGTGGTCGCGCCGAGCGGCAGCCCGAGCACCCGCCCGTCGGGCGTGACGACCCCGCCGTACCAGCTCCGGCTCCCCGCCATCAGGTCGCCGAAGAGGCGGACCTCGCCCGAGAACGGGTCGACGGACAGGACGCGGCTCTCGGCGGCGGGGATGCCGATGACGAGGCCGCTCGGCGAGAGCACGGCGCCGCGATACTTGTGGGCCGTGTCCGGGAGCTCCGGGCCGAAGTAGGTGAGGGTCTCCGCGACCGGATCGAGCACCCCCACCTGGCGCGCGCCCGCCGGCATGCAGTAGACGAGGCCGTTCGTCGCCACGACTCCGCCGCCGAACTTGGCGCCGCCCCCGAGGTCCGGACCGATCAGCTCCGCCGTGCCTGCCTCCGGATCGATGCGGAGCACACGGTTCGCCTGGAGCGGGATCCCGTAGATGAAGCCGTCTGGACCGAGCACGCCGCCGACGTAGGAGTTGGTACCGGGGAAGGAGCCGAACGTGCGCGCGGTGCCGGCCTCGGGGTCGATCTCCAGGATCGTCTCCACGTTGAACGGCATGCCGTAGATGCGGCCGTTCGGGGCGAGCACGCCGCCGACCCAGCGCGAGGAGGCGCCCGCCTCGAGCCCCGGCGCGAAGGTCCGGAAGGTGGGCTCTGTCGTCGATCCCTGCGCCGCCGCCTCCTGCAGCGTGACCTGCACCTGAGGCCAGTCGGGGTCGGTGCAGCCGCGGTCGAGGTCGCAGTAGCCGCGGGCGGGACACGGGCCGCTCCCCACCGAGAGGCACACGCCTTCGCTGCACTGACCGGCGGCGCACGCGACCGGCGCCTCGCACTCGCCGTCGCTCGTGCACTCGGGCTCCAGGCAGGGCGTCTCCTCGGTGCACTCGTCGGGCACGCACTCCCCGCGCAGGCAGGCCCCGCGCCCCGCGTCCTCGCAGGTGACGCCGCGGCAATCCCGCGTGAAGACCACCGTGTAGGCGAAGGCGTCCGACTCGAGCTGCACGCGCACCGGCCGGGCGATCACCTCACGATCGCCGAGGGTCAGCGCCACCCGCAGGCGGATGTCGCGTCCGGCGAGCTGCTCGAGCGCCGCGACACGTCGACCCTCCACGAAGTCGTCCTCGGGCCCGAACGACGTCTCGACCTCTCGCGTCACCGCGCCTTCGGCGTCGAGGAGCTCCACCCGGGCGCCGTCGAACTCGAGGCCCGGCAGCAGGTCACTCCGGGCGACGACCACCAACGTGCCGGGCTCCGCGCAGCCGGCCGCGGAGGCGACGAGCAGAGCGAGCAGGCATCGTCGCATCATGGGTCGCGGCGCGGAGGGCACACCCCATGTTCGCGCGGCCGGCGCGCACACTCAACGTGCGGCGCCGATCGCCCGCTCAATTCGCTCAATAGTGAATGTGGACGCGGAGCTGGCGGGTCTGCTCCGTGCGGCCGAAGAGGAAGCGGGCGTCGTCCCAGCTCGGCGGGCCGAACGCGTTGTAGGCGTCGTTGGAGGCGCCGGTGCCCTCGCTGGGGATGCCGAAGATGTTCCGGTCGAGATCGTTGTTGGCGTTCTCGTCGTGGAAGGCGGCCAGCGCGTACTCGCCGGGCGGCACGTCCTCGAAGACGCAGTGGGCGCGGTGGCCTTCGATCGTGCGGTCCATCGCCTGCCCGACCGCGTGCTCCCGCCGCGTGGGGTAGCCGTCGCGTGCGCCCCAGATCGCACAGAAGACGCGGCCGTCGTCGCTGCGGGTGACCACGGTGGCGACGATGCGACGCGGCTCGGTCGGATCCCCGAGCGCGCCCGCCTGGGCGGCCGCGTCGGTCATCGGGACGCTCGCGGCCAGGAGGAGAAGACCGAGCAGGAGACAGGGGAGGAGCCAGCGCACGGGCAAAGTATAACGAGGTCTGGCCGCGCTCCCACCCGCCAGCGGATCAGTGGCCGTGCTGGCCGTGCGGGTTGCGGACCCGGCCGCCGTGAGCGTGGCAGCTCCGGTGCCCGCGCCGCTGACCGTGCACGGTGAAGCCGAAGCTCATGCGCAGCGTGACGGCGCCCTCGATGCCCTGCACGCCGGGCGCGATCGCCACGTTCTGCGGCAGGTGATCCACGAGCGGGATCGTCAGCCGGCCGCCGATCGAGACCGGCCCGAAGGTCAGGCTCTGGCCGATGTGCAGGCCCGTGGAGCCGGCGAAGGCGCTCGTGGCCGTGCGGTGCGAGACGCCGACCTCGAGCCCGAACGCGCCCCAGCCTCCCGTGAGCCCGCCCGCCATGCGCCAGGCGTCGCCGAGCTCGTACTGCCCCTGCGCGAAGAGGCCGGTGTAGCCGTCGAGGCCCTGCGTCGGGTAGAGCTCGTAGCGCAGGTCCATGCCGAACCCGTGCTCGAGCTGCGCGCCTCCGCCGAAGCTGTAGAGCTTGCCGAGCCGGAGCACGCCGGAGGGGCCGTCGTCCTGTTGGGTTTCCTGAGCGAGCGCCGGAGAGGCTGCGAGCCCCAGCGCGAGGCCCAGCGCGATCGCCGTCATCCTCGTCATCATGCTGTCTCCATCCCCACCGAGGCGCGCCCGCCCCCCAGCGTTACGCATGGGGTCGTCCGCGCTTCTCCGCCAACCTATCACCGGGTCCGGAGCCCTTCACGGGCGCTCACGGCCGGTCGACGTCCTCGAGGATCCGGGGCGGCGCCGCGAGCATGCGCGCGCGGAGCGCGGTCGCGGCGGGGGGCAGCCGGTCGAGCCCGCTGTGCACGAGGTGCAGAGCGCGCTTCACCGGGGTGCGCGGGTGCGGCACCTCGACCAGACGACCGAGCGCCAGGTCCGTCTCGACCGAGTGCCGGCTAACGAGCGCCAGGCCCACCCCCATGCGCACGTGGGTCTTCACCGCGGCGATCCCGCCGAGCTCCATCGCCACCTCGGCGCCAGGGAAGTTCGCGTCGAAGAGCGCGCGGGTGGTCGCTCCGACCCGGAAGCTGACGAAGGGCGCGCCCTCCGGGTCCGTCTCGGGGGCGGCGATAAGGATCAGCTCGTCCTCGAACCAGAGCTCGCCGCGCGGGTGCGTCACGATGCCGAGGTCGATCTCCCCGGCGTCGATCGCGGTCAGCGCCTCCTCCGTGGTCGTCTCCCGCAGCCAGAAGCGCACCCCCGGATAGGCGCGCCGGAACTCGGCCAGGGTGGGCGGCAGCAGGTACGTGCAGGCCGTGGCGCCGGCCGCGATGCGCACCTCTCCGCGCTCGAGGTCGAGCACCTCGCGGACCGCGCGTTTGCCCTCCGCGACCGCGCTCAACGCGGCGCGGGCCCTCGGGATCAGCGCGCGACCGGCCGCCGTGGGGCTCGCGCCGCGCCGCCCGCGATCGAGCAGCCGCGCGCCGTGCGCCTCCTCGAGCCGCTGGATCGACGCCGTCAGCGCGGGCTGGGACAGATGCGCCGCCCTGGCCGCGGCGGTGAAGGTGCCGTGCTCGACGATGAGCAGGAAGTGGTGGAGCCCATCCAGCATCTATCTGTGATTCTTATCGATATCCTCCATAACTTCCATTGGACGGATGATTGGGCGCATCCCAGGATGGCCTCATCACCCACGGCGCGTCGCCTCTGCGCCGGGGTTTCTCGGACCTGGCGCGGCTGCGCGCTGGAGGGAGTCGTCCGTCATGTGGATGCTGTTGCCGCTCGGCCTCGGGGCCGGCTCGCTCTCGACCGTCGCCGGAATGGGCGGCGGGATGCTGCTGGTGCTCGCCCTCTCGCTGGTCTTCGATCCGATGACGGCGCTGGCCGCGACGACGCCCGCTTTGCTGGTGGCCAACCTTCATCGCCTCTGGCTCTTCCGCGGCGCGCTCGACCGCCGGGTCGCGGGCGTCTTCGTCCTCGGCGCCTTCCCGGGCGCACTGATCGGCAGCCTCCTCACCGTCGGCCTCCCCGAGGGAGTGCTGTCGTGGATCCTGCTCGCGGTGAGCGCGCTCGCGGTGGCGCGCGGCCTCGGTTGGCTGCGCTGGTCTCCGGGCCCGCGCTCCCTCGCGCCGGCGGGCTTCGTCGCGGGCGGCGTGGCGGCCGCCAGCGGGGCGGGCATCTTCGTCTCCCCGCTCATCCTGGCCGCGGGCGTTCGCGGCGACGCCTTCATCGCCACCGTGAGCGCGAGCGCGGTGGCGATCCACATCGGGCGCGTCCTCGGCTACGGCGCGGGCGGCGCGATCTCGGGCTCGACCATCGCCATCAGCGCGCTCCTGGTCGTGGGCCTCGTCCTCGGCAACCTCCTCGGCCGCGTCATCCGGGCCCGCCTCGGCGAGGGCGCCAGCCACCGCGTCACCTACGCCGTGATGTTCGCCCTCCTCCTCCTCGCCCTCATCGGCGTCGCCTGACCCCGATTGGGGACACCGATCCGGGACGAGGGGACGGTGTTCGGTTGTTAAGTTCTCGTACGCAAACCTTGCGTATCCATACCTACAGGTACGCAAAGATTCCGAGCAGAAGTTAACAACCGAACACCGTCCCCATAGCCGCAGGCGCGGGTCAGCGGGTGAGGACGTTGACGGGGGAGCCGCCGGTGTCGCCGGTGGGGGTCACGATGAGGGTCGCGCGATCGCTCCGGGAGAGCGCGGTGAACGCCGACAGCATCTCGTGCTGGACGTAGAGCGGGGTGAGGGTCTCGTTCACGACCCGCTGCGCGGCGGCGCGCCCGCGGGCGTTCTCGACCATGATCTCCGCCTCCTGCTCGGCGATCTGCAGCTCCCGGCTCATGCGCTCGAGGTCCTGCTCGGCGCCGAGCTTGCGCTGGATCTCGTCGTTGATGGCTTCCGGGTACGCGAGGTCGCCGATCGAGATGCTCTCGAACACGAGCGGGGTGTCGGCGTAGCGCGCCCGGAGCCGCTCGAGGATCTCGTGCGCGATCGGCTGGGTCTCCGTCTGGATGTCGTAGGCGTCGTAGCCGTGCACGACGTCGCGCACCACGGCGCGGTAGGGCTGCTGCACGTTGCGCACGTACCACTGGGGGATGGTCACGTCCGCCGGCTCGGCGCTGCTGACGCCCAGCTCCTCCACGACGCGCTGCACGCTCCCCGGACGCAGCCCGATGCGGGCGTGGGCCTGGAAGCCGACGTTGAGATTGTCGCGGCTGAGAATGTGGAACGCCTCCGTGTAGTTCTTCGGACGCATGTCGACGTTGACCACGCGCTGTCGCCACACGAGCCCGGTGGAGGTGGGCCCGGTCTGGCTGCCGACGTAGCGCGCCTCGCCGATCGCGACGGGCTCGTGCACGAGGTAGCCCTCGAAGCCTTCGGGGGTGGTCTGGTTGCTACACGCCGAGCCGAGGAGCAGCGCGGCGAACGCGAGGGTGGGGATGAGACGGGTCATGGTGGGCACCTCCTGTTCAGCGGCCCATGTCGATGCGAGGGACGCCAGCGGCGTCCGGGCGGGTGGGGACGACCACGATCACGCGGGCCTGCGCCACGCCGTCGTCGTCGTCGGTGTCGTCGGCGAGCGCCTGGTAGAGCTCCGCTGCCTCGTGCTGCACATACAGCGGCGTCAGGGTCGCTTGCTCGATCTGCTGGGCGCGCGCCTCGCCGCCGGCGCGCGTCTCACGGATGCGGGCCCGCGCCTCGGCGATCTGCCGTTCGACCTCCATGCGCTGGCGGCGCTGCTCCGCCGCGAGGTTGGCGACCACCTGCCGCTCCACGCTCTCGGGGTACTCGATGTTGCCGATCGAGACGTCGAGGAACTCGATGGGCGTGCCTTCGTACTCGGCGCGGAGCCGCGCGAGGATGGCGGCCGCCAGCTCCTCCGAGCGATCCTTGATCGCGAAGGCGTCGTTCTGTCGAACGATCTCGCGGACCGCGGTGCGGTAGGGGCGACGGACGTTGTTCTCGTACCAGCCGTCGCCGCTGTAGCGCTCGACCACCTCGCGCACCGAGCCGTCCCGGAGCTGGACGCGCGCGTTCGCCTCGAAGGTGACCTCGAGGTTGTCGGCGCTGAAGATCTCCATCGACTCCGCGTAGGTCGTGGGGCGCATGTCGATGTTCGTGACGAACGCGCGCCACTCCCAGCCGGGCGAGGTGGGCCCGACCTGTGTGCCGACGTATTCGCGCTGTCCGAGCAGCAACGGCTGATGTGACAGGTACCCCTCGTGCCCGGGAGGCGTGTACGGGTTGGTGCCACCGACGGCGTCGACGATGACGCCGCCGAGGGACACGACGAGACACAGGCCACCCAGCGCGAGCCAGGCGAGGCGCTTCTTGGACATCGTTCTCCAGTCGATCCAGCGCGGGCGGGACTCGCGGCGCCGGACTGTCGACTCAACCGGGGAGGGGGCACGCGGCTTCCGAGAATCGGCCTCACCCCGGCGCGCCGCAGCCATCGCAGGTGGCGCGCTCGGCGCCGAAGAGCGCGCCGCAGTGGGCACATCTCCGCACGATGACCTGTCTCTCCAGGACCTGCCGCTCGACGAGCTTCTCCCGCGCGGGCTCTCGCCGGAACGCCATGATGAACGCGAAGACCGCGACCACGGCGGCCACGATCGAGAGGAGGAGGATCAACTTCATCGAGAGCACAACTCGCGCCCGAACGAGTGATTCCGGTACGGTGATCGGATGCGAAGGACATGCTTGCTCGCCATGCTTCTCTTCGGGTGTGACGGAGCGCCGGTCGCGGAGGACGCCGCGCTCGTCGACGCCGCGCTCGTCGACGCCGCGCCGAACGACGCCAGCCGGCCGGACGCCAGCCAGCCAGAGGACGGCGGCTCGGGCGAGTGCACCGACGCCACCTGGGAGGCCTGCGTCTACGAGCCCGTGATGCACCCCGTCGACGCCATCGAGGGCTACACCGTCGAGCTCGCTCGTTTCCGGCGGCGATTCCCGATCCTCGTCCGGTACCCCACCGACGTCGCCGAGCCCCTGCCGATCGTGATCGCCTCCCACGGCGGCTCCTACGCTCCCAACGGCCATCGGGACCTCGCGGGCTGGGGCCAGACGCTCTCGCGCGCTGGCTACGCGGTGATCCACATGGCGCACATCGAGCCCGACATGCAGGGCGATCGCGTCCTCTGTCAGGAGCTCGGCGTGCCCATGGCCGACTGCGACACCGATCTCCGCTCCACCGTCGCCACCAAGGCCATCGACGCCGTCGCGCTGATGAACGATCTGGAGGCGGTCGGCGCCTGGCTGGAGTCGATGACGGGCGCGCGGCTCGACCCCACCCGCATCGTGACCGTGGGCTGGTCGGGCGGCTCACAGACGGGGCTCACCCTCGGCGGCGCCGTCCGGGAGCTGACCTTCTCCGGCTCGGTGCGCTTCTCGCGGCCCGACGAGCGCGTCCTCGGCGCGATCGCGCTCTCACCGCAGGGGCCCGGCTTCAGCGGCTACTTCGAGACGGCCGACGAGACCTCGATGGACGCGGTCACCATCCCCGTGCTCATCGGCACCGGCCTGCACGACGACAAGCCGATGGACGATCCGGACCTTCAGCCCGCCATCCGGCGCCGCACCTTCGAGAACCTCCCGGGCGGCGACGGCACGCAGCGGCTGCTCTTCTCCAACCTGCCCGTCGGGGTCGGCGGCCACCCGAGCTACAACCTCGAGGACCGGGGGAGCGACGACGAGCGCTTGGCCCGCCTGACGGAGGCGCTGATGAGCGCCGCGCGCGCCTTCGCGGACGCCACGCTGAGAGACGACCCCGCGGCGATCGCGTGGCTCGACTCCGACGCGGCGCGCATCCTCGCGGGCGACGCGGACTGGGTCTCTCGCTAGGACCGCGTGCCCGTCGTCAATCGCTCGCCCACCGCTTCGCGTACTGCGCCAGGTGCCAGGTGCGGCTCTCCTCGGGCGGGCCGTACGGGCGGATGGAGTAGAAGTCCGGGTTGCCCTCCCGGGACAGGAAGAAGCGCACGCCGATCCGCTCGAACACGTGCGAGATCCCTTCCCCGTAGTCGTCCCAGACCAGCTCCGGGATGACGTCTCCGCACTCGAGGAAGATGCTGGAGAGGGAACCGTCGTCGCCTGGTGAGGGCACGTCGACGAGGCTCTCGCTGAGGGTTGCGGCACCGAGACTGCGCACGAGCTCGAGGATCCAATCGGGGCCCAGCTCACCCCCGGGGCCGAAGTAGCTCTCGACGACGATCTCCACATGCAGCCACTCGTCCTCGGAGAGAGGCTCGCCACGCTCGGCCGCGGCGAGCGCGATCAGCGCCCGGGTCAGCGGCGACCACTCCATCGTCAACCTGGGCCCGAGTATTTCGAGGAGGAGGTCAGCGGCTCCAGCGCAGCGTCTCGGCGTGCCCGGGGATCACCAGGTTCTGGTTCAGGCCCTCGGGGCTCGCGAGGAAGATGCCGCCGCGCGAGGAGTAGAACGCGACCATGCGGCAGTCGGGGCTGAACGCGGGATCCTTGTTGACGCCCTGACCCTGGGTCAGCCGCGTGTACTCCTGTGTGTTGATGTTGACGGTGAACACGTCGAAGCCGCCGGCCTGACCGGTGAAGGCGAGGAGCGGGCCGTCGGGGTTGTTGGTGCACCACGCGGGGGTCTGGTTGTGCGCGCCGCGGAAGGTCACGCGCGTCGCGTCGCCGCCGCCGGCGGGCATGCGGAAGATCTGCGGGCTGCCGTGGCGCGTGGACACCCAGGCCACCTGGCCGCCGGGGCCGCCGCACGCGGGGGAGACGTCGATGCCGGGGTGGTTCGTGAGCTGCCGGATGTCGCTGCCGTCGAGATCGGAGCTGTAGATCTCGGCGTTGCCGCTGCGCGTGCTGCTGAAGAACATCCGGCTGCCGCACACGCTGACGCCCATGTTGAGGCCGCGCTCGCTGGTGATGATGGGGCGCTCCTCGACGCCGGTCCGGGTGATGAACATCCCGTTCTCGGTGAGGATGGAGTACCAGACGCCGCCGCGGCCGAACGCGGGGAGCATGGAGATGCCGCGGCCGCTCGAGACGCGGCTGACGCGCTCGCCGTCGAAGCTCGCGACCATCACGTCCTTGCGGCCCGGGCCGCGTCGGCGGGCGAAGGTGATGCGCGTCCCGAATGCGCCCGCGCGCCCGGTCAGGACCTGGAGCACCTCGTTGGCGAACTGGTGCATGAACTGCGGCAGCTCCGCGCGGCTGCCGCTGTAGTTGCGGGAGAGGGTGGGTGACGCCCCGCGGGCGACCTCGAAGAGGCGCATCTGGACGCGGATCTGGCTGCCGTTGCGCTCGATCTCGCCCTTGATCACGCCCTGCGCGCCGACCGAGCTCCAGGCGCTGGGCACGATGCTCAGGCCCTCGGCGTTCAGGTCGGCCACGAAGGAGCGCGCGTCGAGCACGTCGAAGAGGGAGACGAGGCGGAAGTCGTTGCGCAGCACCTCGGCGCCCTGCGGGCCCATGGTGGCCTCACCCTGCAGGTTGGGCACGGCGATGCGGTAGAGCGAGCGCTCGGGGGAGTCGACGTCGATGACGGCGATCCGCTCCGGGAGCGCCTCGTCCTGCGGCGTCTGTGGCGCGCCCTCCTGACCGGTGGCCGGGACGGCGAGCGCGGCGACGGTGGCGCCGAAGGCGACGAGGAGGGCGAAGGAGCTGAGGGGTCTGAGCTTCATGGACGTCTCTCGTTCGACGCGCGAGCGCGCCGTTCATTCGTTCGCGCGAGCATGCGCGGCCGGAGCATACGACGCCATGGGTCAACGCAAAGCAGGCGGATCCCCACGCACGACCCCACGCAAGAAGGGCCGGGCCCGTTAGGACCCGACCCCTCGTCGATCTTGGAGATGGGCTCAGCGTCGCGGCTCGAAGCGGAGCGACTGACCACCGACCGAGGCCTCGGCCATCAGGCCGTCCTCGTCGTCGATGAAGACCGCGGTGCCGCCCTCGAAGGTCGCCGAGGCGGCCGAGCCGGACCGGATGGCTGTCGCGCTCACGTCTGCGCTCAGGTCGAAGTTGTCGAGCTTGAAGCGCTCGAACGCGTCGCTGGAGCGGAAGACGATCAGCTGGGTGTAGCTCTGGCCACCCACCTGGGCGCCGAAGGAGCCCCCGTCGAGCTCGGCGTAGCCGATGGGGCGATCGCCTTCGTAGACCACGCCCACGCCGGACGTCGCGCCGGCGATGAAGGCGCCCTCACGCACGCGCGGGAAGACGACGTAGCCCTCCGACTGCGCCAGCACGGTCTGCAGGGTGGGATCCTCCTGGGTCAGCGAGGCGAGGGCCTCGTCCGCCTGTTGCTCCAGGCTCTTGGCGTCCTCCTGGCTGCGTGGCGCGTGCGCACACCCCACGGCGAGGGCGAAGGCGGCCAGGGCGATCCAGATGTTCTTGGTGATTCGAGTCATGTCGTGTTCGTTCCTCCTCACCTCCCCCTGCAGCAGGTTCGATGCCGACCCCGAGCCGCCGCCCGACGCCCCTCGATCCCGGCGCAGAACGCAACGACCGTGCGGCTGCCGCACGCCCCGCCAGGGTGGCGGCCGCCACCCCAAGTCCCGCCACCCCCGCCGATTCGGCCTCGTAACTATGCGAAATCACTTGCGGCGGTTCCGGCACACACGCTGCGGAGCCGTCCGATATGGCCAGACATGGTTCCCCGCACGACGCGCTCTTCCGACGCGTCTTCGAAGACCCGGCGGCCGCGGCGGCGCTCCTCCGGGTCGTGCTGCCGGCGCCCATGACCCGGCAGTTCGACTGGTCGTCGCTGACCGTGCTGCCGGCGCGCAGCGTCGACGGCAAGCTCGCGGTGCGGGAGGGAGACCTTCTGTTCCGCGTGCTCGTGGACGACGGCGAGGTGCTCCTCTACATCGTGCTCGAGCACCAGCACGGCCAGTGCCTGCCGATGCCGCGCCGACTCCTCCGCTACACCGTCAGGACGTGGGATCGTTTCGTGGACGGCGAGAGCGAGCGCTTGCCCTGGGTGATCCCGATCGTGATCTACCAGGGCAAATCTCCTTGGGGCGCGCCGCTCGACCTCCGCGCCATGCTGCAGCTGCCGGGGGAGACCCGCGGTCTCCCGGTTCCGAGCTTCCCGTACCTCGTGGACGAGCTCCGGCTCTGGACCCCCGACGAGCTCCTGCGTCGCGCCATGCCGGCCTACGCGACCCTGGCGCTCTGGGCCCTCCGCACCGCGACCGATCGCTCGTTCGCACGCAACATCCGCTTGCTCGGACATCTCGCCGACGAGCTGGTCGCCACCGCTTCGGGGCGAGAAGCCTTCGAGTCCATCCTCAGCTATCTTTCCAAGACGACCCGAGACGATCTGGTCGTGCTGACGACGGTGGTGAACGAGCTTCCCCGGCCGTCCCGGGAGGTCGCGATGAGCGCGTACGATCGGTTGATCGAGATCGGCAGAGAGCAGGGCCTCGAGCAAGGCCTCGAGCAGGGCCTCGAGCAGGGCATCGACCGGGGCATCGACCGCGGAATGGCCGGGCTCGTCGGTCGGCAGATCGAGTTGAAGCTGGGCGAGCTGCCCGAGTGGGCGCGCGAGCGGCTCGCGGCGGCGGACCGCGCGGAGCTCGAGCGGCTCGGGGAGCGCGTCCTGGTCGCGACGAGCTTCGAGGCGCTGTTCGACGAAGGCGCGTGACTTCTCAGCGGCTCGCTTGGCGGCCCGAGAAGCGGACGGCGATCGTGGTGTCGATGTACTGGGCGGCGACCTCCTCGGGGGGAGGGGGGATGCGCTGGTCCGTCGCCTGCAAGCGCGTGATCTGGTCGATCACCGACTGGTCGAAGAGCGGGTCGCCGCTCGAGCGCTGGATCTCGAAGGAGACGATCTCGAGGTTGGGCCCGATCCGGATCCGCGCGACCGCCGTCAGGCTCGACGCGGCCTCTCGAGACATCGTCACCGGGAGCCGCCATCCACGCTGGAACATCGACTTGATGCGGCCGCGGTAGATGTCGCCCTCGGTGCCCTCGGTCTCGGTGCCCTCTTCGATGCCGTCCGGGCTCCCCTCGCGCTCCCGCTCCTCCGCGATCTCCGCGAAGATCTGTGAGCGGTTCAGCACGTCGCGCAGCACCTCGTCCTCGACCGCGTCGGGCGGCGTCTCGACCCGCTCGGTCGGCTCCGCCTGCTCGGTCGGGGTGTCCAGGGTGGGCACCTCCGAGGGCTGGCGCGGCGCGGTGTCGAGCAGCGGGACCTCGCGGTTGGGCAGCTCCTCGCGGAAGTCGCGCCCGAGCTGGACGAAGCGCGCCTCGATGATGTCTTCCTCTTCGAGGACCGCCGCGAGGTCCTCCTCGGTTTGCCCCGCGAGCTCGGCGAGGGTGTCGGTGAGCATCCAGCTGATCAGGCCCATCACGGCCACGAACGCCATCACGGCGAGGGGCAGCGCCACCACCACCACGACGCCGCCCACGAGCTCGAGCAGGCCGATGAAGCCCCAGCCGAGCGCGGTCTCGGGGCGGCCGTCGCTCGGGTCGACGTGGAGGCTGCGGTCGGCGACGAGGTTCACGCGTGGCTCACTCGGAGGCTTCCGTAGGCGCGGCTTCGGGGGGCGGCGAGGCCCCGTCGGGCGGGAGCATGATGCCCTCGTCCCGGGGGTCGGTGACCAGACCCACGTTCTCCACCCCGGCTTGGCGCACGATCGCGAGCACCTGGGCGACGAAGCCGTACTTCACGTTCTCGTCGGCCTGGATGTAGACCTCCTCCGCGCCCTGGATGAGCCGGTTGCTCTGCAGCAGGGAGCGGAGATCCTCGTAGCGCTGATAGGGGAGCTCCACCGGCTCGCCCGCCTCGCCCTCGGCCTCCTGGCCGACCACCTTGATGTAGACGTGCCGTCCCGCGTCGATGATGAGGAGGAGCTTCTCCTCCTCGAGCGGCATCGGCTCGGCGTCCGCGTCCGGGAGATCGACCTCCACGCCCGCCGTCAGGAGCGGCGCGGTGACCATGAAGATGATGAGCAGGACGAGCATGACGTCCACGAGGGGCGTCACGTTGATCTCGCTCAGGGGCGCGCGTCCGCCCCCGGTGCTGCCGCCGCTCATGCCCATGGCTAGAGGAAATGCCTCTTGACGATGTTCAGGTAGTCGTGGGCGAAGGTCTCGACCTCGCTCTCGAGCACCCGGATGCGTCGGATGAAGTAGTTGTAGGCCATGACGGCCGGGATGGCGGCCGCGAGCCCGACCGCGGTGACGTAGAGCGCCTCGGCGATCTTCGGACCGATGACCTCGAGGCTGCCGTCGCCGCCGCCGATGTGGTTGAAGACGTCGAGGATGCCGAGCACGGTGCCGAGCAGGCCGATGAAGGGCGCCGTCGAGCCGGTGGTGGCCAGGAACGGGAGCAGCGCCTCGAGCTTGGTCATCTCGGTCACGCTCGCGCGCCGGAGCGCCCGCTCGATGTTCTCGATCGAGTCCTCCTTGGCGACGCCGCTGACCCGGGCCAGCTCCACGTAGCCGGCGTGGAAGACCTTCGCGACCGGGGAGCCGCTCATCGCCTTGATGCCGGAGTAGAGGGTCTCGAGGCGCTGGGGCTCCCAGTGGGCCCCGCCGTCGTCGCCCCAGAACTGGTCGAGGAACTTCTGGCTCTGGCGGGACGCGGAGAACATCCGCACCGCCTTGACGCCCATGATGAAGAAGCTGACCAGGAACATCACGATGAGCGTCACCACGAGGAATTTCACCTCGGGCGGCGCGTTGAGCATGACGTCCCAGAAGCCCGTCTCGGCCGCGACCGTGCTCGTGGCGGCGGCGGCGGCTTCTTCGGAGCCCGTTGCTTGGAGGAAGACCAGAGGAGGCATGGTTGGCGGACCTAGCAGGCCGTTGAAGCACCGAGCCCGAAGGATCTCGGAGCGCGACGGCCTGGTTCTCGGTTCGGGGTGACGAGGAAATGCTTCGGCATTTTCGAGGAGACACGGGCCGAGAGACGGGTCGTCCCGCCCGAGAGACGAGGAGCGAGGTTCTTCGACGGACTGCTAAAGCACGGGGCTGGCGGGACTGTCAACGCGACCGCCGCGTCGTCGCAGCGCCACGAGGGTCCCGCAGCCGCCGTTGGGCTCGACGCGCGCCTTGCAGCTCATGCGGACCTTCAGGCCGCCCGCGCTCATCCGGCGGTAGACCGCCTCGTAGCGCTCCCGGCTCACCGCGCGGTGCGCGCTCGTCGGCACGGGGTTGTAGGCGTAGAGGTGCGCCCAGACCCCGAGTGGGGCGGTTCGCCTCACGAACGCGTCGACGTCGGCGTCCGCGTCGTTCAGGTCGGCGATCAGCAGGTAGGCGAGGGCGATCTTGCGCTGGCGCGAGCGGCTGAGCGTCGGCAGCTCGTCCCGGAGCACGGCGTAGAGCGGCTCGAGCGCGGGGCCCTTCGGGACCGCCTGCGCGCGCGTCTCCTCCGTGCCCGCGTGCACCGAGATCGTCAGCCCGTTGTGGTGGAGGTGCAGCGCCTCGCGGAGACGCTCGACCGGGCCGCCGCTCGTGGTGAGGCTCGGCGCGAGGCGCTCGGCGCGGCACCAGGCGATGAAATCGGCGGTGGCCCGGTTGTGGAGCGGCTCGCCGACCCCGCTGACCGTGACCCGCCGGAGCGGGGCTCCGAGGGCCCGGACCGCCTCGACCTGACCGATCAGCTCCTCGAGCGAGAGCGGCCGCCCGAGCCCGTTCGCCCCCGAGGCGCAGAAGGGGCAGGCCACCGCGCAGCCGACCTGGCTGGAGATGCAGAGGCTGTCGTCCCGGTAGAGGACCGCCTCGACGCGCGCGCCGTCGGCCAGCCCCACCTCGAAGCGGCGGTTCTGGTCGCTCTGCGTCTCGTGCAGCAGCTCCACGGTCATCCCGCGTGGGGTACACCTCTGGGGCCCGCGGGTCGAGGGGAGGTCCCGGCTCGCGCCGCGTACTGTCGTCACCCGAGCGTCACGGGCAAAGCAGTAGGTGAGACCTCACGCTCGGCCGGCTTATACTCTCCGCGGCCCCGCTTCATGAGCTCATCGTCGTCCGATCCCGCGTCCCCCTCCGAGCCGCCCCCGTCGAGCGGCCCGAAGGCACGGATGACGAACCCCGGCGGCTTCGACGCGCCGACGGTGATCGACCCCCCCGCCGAGGTGCCCATCGACGTCGAGGCCCTCGACTCGAGCGACTTCGAGCGGGTCACCCTCGTCGATCTCCCGACCATCGTCCGCTACGACAAGTACGAGCTGCTCGGGCGCCTCGCCTATGGCGGCATGGCGGAGATCTTCCTCGCCCGCGAGGTCGGCCAGCAGAACACCTGCCGCATGATGGTGGTCAAGCGCGTCCTGCCGCACGTGGCCGAGGACCCGCACTTCGTGGACATGTTCGTCGACGAGGCCCGGCTCGCGATGCAGCTGAGCCACCCGAACATCTGCCACGTCTACAGCTTCGGGGAGGCCGAGGGCACCTACTACATCGCGATGGAGTGGGTGAACGGCATGCCGCTGTCGAAGATCATCCGCCGCGCGAAGGACGGCGAGGGGCTGCCGATCCCGCTCGTGCTCAAGGTCATCGCCCAGGTCGCGGAGGCGCTCGACTACGCCCACCGCGCCTCGGACGCGTCGGGCGAGCCGCTCGGCGTCGTGCACCGCGACGTCAGCCCGCAGAACGTGATGGTCAGCTACGACGGCGTGGTGAAGCTGCTCGACTTCGGGATCGCGAAGGCGGCCAGCCACAGCACCCGCACCGAGGCCGGGGTCATCAAGGGCAAGTTCGCCTACATGTCGCCGCAGCAGTGCGTGGGCGAGCCCATCGACGCGCGGGCCGACATCTTCGCGCTGGGCATCTGCTTGTTCGAGGCGCTGACCGGGAAGAACCCGTTCCGGCGCAAGACCGAGTTCGACACCATGACACGCATCGTCGGCGACCCCACGCCGGACGCGCGCGAGCGCCGGGCCGACATCCCCGACGCCATCCAGGACGTGCTCGACAAGGCGCTGATGAAGCAGCCCGAGCGGCGCTTCCAGACCGCGGGCGAGATGCAGATGGCCATCGAGGCGGTGATCCCGACCCTCGGCATGCCGGTCAACTCCACCCGCATCGGCGAGTACGTCTCGCACCTCTTCTCCGACGTGGTCCGCGACGGGCCGTCGCTCGACACCCGCATCCAGGAGGCGCCGCCGCCGCTCTCGGGGACGGGGCAGTCGGGCGAGTCCGGGCGCTCCGTGCCGCGTCGCCCGCGCCCGCCTGGATCGACCGAGCTGGACGCCGAGGCGATGCCGCCCGCGGCCGCCTCGATGCCGCCCCCGAAGTCGAGCTTCGGCGCGATCGCCGGGGTGATGGTGCTCTTCGCGCTGGTCGCGCTCGCCGGTCTGGGTGCGACGGGGGCCTGGCTCCTGCTCGGGCGGGGCGAGCCGCAGGCGGTGGCCGTCCAGACGCCGCCCGCCCCCGCTCCGACCCCGCCCGCGGCCCCCGACCCGACCCCGCTCGTCGCGCCGACCGGGCCGATGCCGGGCTCCGTCTTCCTCGAGAGCGATCCGTCGGGCGCGTCGGTGCGCTTCGGCGACCGCGGCGAGGTGGGCACCACCCCGCTCGAGATCGGGATGATCCAGCCCGGCACCTACGACGTCAGGGTGGAGCTCGACGGGCACGAGCCCTACGAAGGCCGCGTGACCGTGGTGGCGGGCCGCCGCGCCTCGCTCACCGCCGAGCTGGAGCGCGTGCGCCGACAGATCGCGCGGCGCCCACACGGTCCGCCGGGGCGGCTGTCGCTCAACACGCGGCCCTGGTCCAAGGTCTACGTCGGGCGCCGGCTCCTCGGGACGACCCCGATCGGCCGGGTCGAGGTGCCGAGCGGTACGGTCCGGCTCCGCCTCGTCGACCGAGACGGAGCCGAGCATCGCCGGGCGGTCCGGGTTCCTCCGGGCGAGCACGTGACCGAGAGCTTCGACCTGCGCGAGTAGCGCGCGCAGGTCCGTCGGCCGCTACCGCTGATCGGGGGCGATGTACCCGCCCGAGACGTCGTTCTGCACGCTGATGGCGATCGTGGCCGCGATCCCGCCGAGCATGAGGATCACGATCCCCGCGATGATCCATGGCACGAGGCCGCCGCGCGCTTTCTCTTCCATCGGGCGGAGAAGCTATTCACCGTCGGCGGGCGTGCCATCATCGGGGTCGGATGAGCGAAGCGCGGTACGAGCTGGTGGAGCTCCTGGGCGCGGGCGGGATGGGCCGCGTCTACCGCGCGGTGCACCACCCGAGCGGAGAGGAGGTCGCGGTCAAGCTCCTCCACCCGGAGGTGCGCGAGGACCCGCTGCACGCGCGCCTGTTCCTCGACGAGGCGACCGCGGCGGCCAAGATCGACGACCCACGCGTCGTGCGCCTGCTGGATCTCGGTCGAGACGAGGGCGGCTACCCGTTCCTCGTGATGCAGCTCGCGCGCGGCCCGTCGCTGGAGGCGCTCATCGACCAGTGGATCGGCTGGCGCCCCATCGCCGCCGCGCTCGTCGGCACGCTCGAGGGCCTGGCCGCGGCGCACGCGGCCGGCGTGGTGCACCGCGACCTGAAGCCGGCGAACGTCCTGCTCGAGCCGATGACGGGGAGCGCGCAGATCCTCGACTTCGGCGTCGCGGCGCTGATCGATCCCCTGCGCGATCAGATCCGGGACGGCGTGGTCGGGACCCCCGAGTACATGCCGCCCGAGCAGCTCCTCGGCCGCGGGCCGTTCGGGCCCTGGACCGATCTCTACGCGGTGGGCGTGATGCTCGCTCAGATCGTGCGGGGCCGCTCGCCGTTCGCGGATCAGGAGAGCCTGAGCGGCCTGCTGATCGCGAAGGCGCACCACCTCACGCCGCGCGCGCTGCCCGGTCCGCGGGAGGGCCTCCACGTCCCGCCCGCCCTGCAGGACCTCATCGAGCGCCTGCTCAGCCCGCACCCGCGTGAGCGGCCGCGCTTCGCGATCTCCGTGGCGGACGAGCTGCGCCGGCTCGCGGAGCAGGTCGTGGACGAGGTCCCGCCGCACGCGGTCGGCATCTTCGAGTCGTCCGAGAGCGCGCAGATGACGACGATCGACACCAAGAGCGATCCGACGCAGCCGGGCAGCATCACGCACCCGGGGGTGGACCTGCCGTTCTGCCTCCCCGCGCCGGTCGACATCGAGCTGGGCGCCGCGCTCGCGCGCCTGCGTCCGCCCCCGATGGTGGGGCGTGAGGCGGAGCGGAGGGCGCTCGAGGAGACCCTCGACGAGGTGGTGCGCACCCAGCTGCCGCGGCTCGTCGCGTACGTGGGCGAGGCCGGCATCGGCAAGAGCCGCCTCGCGCGCTGGGGCATGGCGCACGTCGAGCGGACGGGGCTCATGGAGAGCGCGTCCGGGGGCTACGACGCGAGCGGCGCGGATCTGGCGGGTGGGCTCCGGCACGCCTTGCGGCGCCTCGTGGGCGTGCCGACCGAGGGCTGGGTCGACAGCTGGGGCTGGTTCTCCGAGGAGCCCGGCCTCGATCTCGACGCGCTCGTCCGATATCTCCGCGCGGACGACGGCGACGAGCCTCTCGCGGCGGAGGCGGTCTGCCAGCTCGCGCACGCCACCTTGCGGGCCGTGGGCCGCAGCCGCCCGATCTATCTCTGGCTCGACGACCTCGCGTGGGCCCGCGACGGCGCGCTGGACCTGGCGCTGCGCCTGCTCGAGGCGCGCGACGTGCCGGTCCTCGTGGTCGCCACGTTCCGCCCGGGCGCCGCCCAGGCGCCGCTCGTCCGGGAGCGTCTCGAGGCCCTGCTGGCGCACCCGCGCGCCGCGGTCACCCGTCTCTCCGAGCTGGATCTCGACGCGCGGAGCGAGCTGCTCTCGGGGCTCGCGCCCCTGGCGAGCGGGATCGCCGCGTCGCTCGCCGAGCGGCTCGAGGGCTCGCCGCTCCTGCTCGAGCAGCTGGTCCGGGACTGGATCGACCGAGGGCTGCTCGTGCCGGAGGGCGGCGCGCTCCAGACGCGCGGCGGCGCGTCGGTCGACGAGCTCCTGGTGGAGCGGCCGCTCTCGGCGCTGCTCGCCGATCGCATCACCGACGTCTTCGAGGCGTTCGGGGAGCGGGCGGCGCTGGCCGAGGCCGTGCTCGGGCGGGCGGCGCTCCTCGGAGGGCGCTTCGAGCGGTCCGCGCTGGTCGCGGCGTGCGCGCGCCGCCCGTCGCTCGCGGCCGTGCTCGACGAGGTGCTCGACCAGGCGCTCCTGCTCGGCGTGATCCGATCGCAGCGCGGCCGCGTGTACGCGTTCGACCACGGCATGCTCCACGAGGCGATGGTGGCGCGGGTGGAGCGCGGCGAGGGCAGTCAAGCAACCTTCGTGGACGCCGCGAACGGCCTCCAGGCGCGCTACGGCAAGGAGCGGCCGGACATCGCGGCGCTCACCTCGGATCTGCTCTGGCGCGCGGGGGAGCGCGAGCTCGCCTGGGAGCGGCGGCTCCGCGCGATCACGCGCGCGGCGTGGGCGGGCGACGACTTCGTGGCCGGAGGCTACCTCGCGGTCGCGCGCGACTGGGCGCGGAGCGACGACGCGAGGCGCGCGCAGGTGGAGCACGCCGAGGCCCGCGTGCACTACTTCGCGCTCCGCTACGACCGCGCGCTGACGCACCTGACGACGGCGCGTGAGCTGGCCGAGGCGGCGGGCGACGCGCTGCTCGTCTGGCGCTGCAAGGGGCTCGAGGCCGACGTCGTCTTCTACCAGGACCGCTTCGCGCGGGCGGAGACGATCGCGGAGGAGATCTGGGCCGGCTGCGTCGGCGAGGCCATCGACGCGCTGGACGCCCGCCAGCAGGCCGCGCACCGGCTCGCCGACCTCGCCGTGCTGCGCGACGATCTCCCGGAGGCCCTCGCCTGGTTCGAGCGCGCCACCGAAGTGGCCGAGCAGTCGGGCAAGCCGTGGCGCGTGCGCGTGGAGCTGCTCAACCGGTCCGAGATGCTCGCGGCGATGGATCGCCTCCCCGAGGCGCGCGCGCTCCAGGCGGAGGTGATCGCGCGGGCGAAGAAGGAGCGCGACGACGACGGCGTCATGGCGGCGAGCGAGGCGAAGGCGCGCCTCGACGCGGTCGGTGGGGAGGCGGAGGCGGCGAGGCGCTTCCTCGCGCCGCGCGTCGCGGAGGTGCGCGAGGGGGGAGACGCTTGGCGGCTGACGAGCCTGCTCCTGTACCTGGCCCTGGCCACGGTGGTGCTCGGTGAGGATGCGTCGGCGGCGGTGGAGGACTTCGCGCGCGCGTTCGAGGCGGTCCCGCACGAGGAGGCGCTCACGCTGCACACGATGCGCGCGCTCGCGGGGCGGCTGGAGGACGCGGGGCAGTTCCGCCTGGCCCATCGCGTCGACGCGCTGCTCGAGGCGCGCCGCGCCGCCCATCGCGCTGGGTTCCAGGAAGAATGACGATCGACCTCCGCCACCCGCTGACCCTCCGCAACTCGCTGCGCTTCCCGCTCCAGTCTCGCGCCGCGCGGCGCGACATCCTGATCGGCGGCCTCTGGCTGCTCGTGCCCGTGCTCGGCTGGCTCCTCAACATGGGCCACCGAGTGCGCGTCGTGCACCGCATGCACGCCGGGCAGACGCCGTGGCCCGCTTGGGAGCGCCCGGGCGAGCTGCTGAAGCACGGCGCGCTCACCTTCCTCGGCATGGCCTGGTACGGCTGGCCGGGCGTGACCCTGACCGCGCTCGGCGCATGGCTCGAGTCGGGCTGGCTGCTCGCGCTGGGCGGGCTGCTCTGGCTCCTCGCGGTGATCGCGATCCCGGGGTACATGTCGCACTATTGCAAGCGGTATGACCCCCGTGAGATCTTCGACCCGCTCCGCGCCCTCCGCCGCGTGCGCGAGGGCGGGCTCGCCTACTGGAAGGCGTGGGGCATCGTCGTCCCGGTGATGCTGCTCTCCTTCCTCGGGCTGCTGGGCCTCGGGATCGGCTTCGTCTTCACGAGCGTCTACTTCTGGCAGGTCGCCGCTTTCAGCTTCGCGACCGTCTTCACCCAGCGCTTCGATCTGGACCAGGCAGACGGACCTCCCGGGGCCGCGACGCGTTGATATGCTCTCGTGCGCATGACGCGCTCGGTGGAGAGACAGCGCTCGGCGCTCGAGCGATTCCGGGGCTTCTTCGAGGAGCTGCGCGGGGTCTTCGTCGAGCGGGAAGACGTGCTCACCCAGATGGCGCTCGCGCTCCTGTCGAGGGAGCACGTGCTCATCACCGGGCCGCCCGGCACGGGCAAGAGCCGGCTCGCGGCCTCGGTGGTCGGGCGGGTGGTGCACGCCGACACGGGTGAGCCGAGCCTCTTCGCCAAGCAGTTCACCGAGAGCACGGTGCAGACCGAGCTGATCGGACCGGTCGACTTTCGCACGCTGACCGAGACCGGACGCACCGAGCACTTCACCGACGAGGGCATGCTCGGCACGGTGCACGCCTTCCTCGACGAGGTGCTCGACGGTCGCGACATGCTGCTCCGCTCGACCCTCAACATCCTCGAGGAGCGCGAGCTGAAGCAGGGCACGAAGATCACGCCCGGCCGGATCGAGTGCGCGGTGATGACCACCAACCGCTACCTCACCGAGGTGCTCGAGGACAGCCGCCAGACGCTCCTCGCGTTCGTCGACCGCATCGCCTTCGTCAGCTTCATCCCGCGCGGCTTCGCCAAGTCCGAGCAACTCGAGCGCGTGGTCACGTCGGTGCTCGATCACGGGTTGCGGCTCGACGGCCGGCTGACGGTCGAGGACGTCGACGCGCTCCAGGAGATGGCGTCCGAGGTCGTGGTGCCCGAGCACGTCGCGCGCGCGGTGGTCTCGCTCTCGCGCGACTTCGAGGAGCGGGCCGGGCAGCTCGAGCGCTCCGACCCGACCTTCACCGCCACGCGCTACTTCTCGACCCGCGCCTTCATCCGGCTCGCGGAGCTGCTGCGCTCCATCGTGGTGTTCGACAAGGCGACGGCGCGTCCCGATCGTGCCCTCACCGCCGCGCTCGACGACCTCGGCCCGCTGCGGCTCGCGATGATGCTCGCGGGCCCAGACCCCGACGACCTCGAGGCGCTGCTCGAGCACGAGACCGACCCGCGCGAGCGGAGGCAGCTCACCATCATGCAGGCCGAGCTGGCGCTCTTCCGCGAGTGCCTCGGGCGGGTGGGATCCGAGGCGCCGCCGGAGGAGGAGCCCGCCGCCGCGCCCGAGGCGCCGGCGGCCGAGCCGCCGAAGTCCGACGCGCAGCGCGTCCTGTCCGACGCGGTGATGGCGTTGACGCTGCGGCCGGGCGATCTCGACGGCATCGAGCGCGTGATCACCGCGGCGGCGACGCTCGAGGCGTCGGAGCCCGGGTCACGCACGGCCGCGCTCGGGTCGCGCGGTAGAGCCCTCGAGGCGCTCTCCGAGGCGGTCGGGCTCGGCGCGCTCGCGGCGGACGGCGCGCCCACGCGCGAGGCCGCGCTGCGCCACCTCGCGGCGATGGAGCGCGCGTCCGCGCTGCGCGAGACGCTGCTCGCGGCCGAGGTGAGCGGCGTCGACGCGGCGGCCACGCGGGCGCGCTTCGACGAGGGCGTCTCGCATCTCTCGCGTCACCTCGAGGCGACCGCCGACCAGCTGGCGCACGACGCGGTCCGAGCCCACCTCGAGGTGGCCGAGGTCGGTCGGCTCGGCGCCGTGCTCGGGGCGTTCGAGCCGCTCCTGTTGTCGCTGCGTGAGCTCGACGCGCGGCTCGCCGCGCTGGGTGGGCCGACGGACCCGCCGCCGAGCGCGCTCGTGCTCGGGCGTCGCATCGCGCCCTCACTGCGGGCCACGTACGCCAGCCTCGAGAGGCCCGATCGCCGCGCCGTCTCGTCTGTCGTGGACGACGCGATCGGTCGGCTCGACGCGCTCGGGCTGGCGGGCGCGGTTCCGCTCGAGGAGCACCTGACGTGGATCGCCGAAGCGCTCGTGCGCGGCGAGCCCGCGCCTCCGTCGCCGCTGCCCGAGCCGGACTTCGAGGGCTACCGGACGCTCCGTGGCGTCGAGGATCGCACGCCCATTTGCTACGCGCTGGCCGAGCTCGTCCTCGTGCTCGTCGCGCGCGGCGTCACGGAGGTGGAGCCCGGCCTGGCCGCGCTCGCCGGCGTCGCGGCGGACCTCCCGGAGCCGCTGCGCGCCGAGCTGGCCGACATCGACCTCGATCGCGCCGAGCGAGCCGCGGGCTTCTTCGAGTCCTGGCGCGATCGGCGCGTCGAGCGCGACGCGCTCCTCACGGTCTGCTTCGAGGAGGGCGCGGCGCTCCGCTTCGCGCTCGAGAACCGACTCGTGGCCACCCTGCTCCCCGAGCACGCGTCGCGCGCCGAGAGCCTCTCCGCGCGCTTCCGCGCTCTCGCCGACGGTCTACGCACCGACGCGGAGTCCGAGCGCCGCCTCGCCATCGACGCGCGCTGGGAGGCGCTCACCGGCTCGTGAGCCGGGCGTCCGGCCGCCTCGACGCGATCGGGGCGCGGCTCACCCAGCTCTGGTCGGACCCGGCCGCGCTGCAGCGGAGCGCGAGCTGGATCCGGCGGGCGTGGCTCCGCGTCAGCGCGGCGCGCGGCCCTCGCTTCGCCTCGGACGCGATGCGCGCCTTTGGAGAGGGGCCGCCCACGCTCGAGCGCTGGGACGCGCACCGCGAGGCGATCACGGTCGAGCTGGAGGAGAACGTCGAGCGTCTCGAGCGAGCCGCGCAGGTCGACGGCGAGGTCCCGTCCGCCATCCTCAGCTGGCTCTTCGGGGTGCGCCAGTGGGTCGAGGTGATGGAGCGCGCGAAGGACGGCCCCGCGAAGCACGCGCGCCTCGCGCTCACCCGCGGGCTGGCGAGCCGCGCGCGCCTCGGGCCGCTCGCGGGCGACGACCCGGGCGAGACCCTCGCGCTCGCCGGCGTCGACGCGCTCCTCGCGGAGGCCGCGCAGGAGACCGAGCGGGTGGGGCGGCGTCGCCGCCTGCTCGAGGCCGCGCGTCGCGTCCTGCTCGACGCCGAGGCGTCTGCGCCGACCCGAGACGGCTTCGCCGCGCGCCGCGACGTCATCGCGGAGGAGCTGCTCCACCTCGGGCGCCTCGAGGCGGCGGGCGTCCGCCCCGACGTCGACGTCTCCCATCAGCTCGTCACCCGCCTCCGGGGCCGGCGCGCGGACGCGGCCGTCACCAGCGCGGCGTTCGTCTATCTCCGCGCCGGCCTCCGCGGCCCCGTCCCCGCCGCCGTCACCGCGCTCGCGGGCCAGCTCGAGGACGCGCGCGGCTTCGACGGGCCCATCCCGGACGCCGTCTCGAGCGCGGTCGAGCGCGGCTACCGACGCGCGCGGGAACAGAACGACGCCAGGCTCGAGACCGCCGGACCCGCCGACGCGCTCGGACTGCGTCGACGTCGCCAGTACCTCACGGTCGACGCGCACCTCTCACTGCTCCGCATGGCGCTCGGCGTGGACGGCGTCTTCGACGTCGGCGGCGGGCTCGAGCGGGAGCGGGTCGAGGAGGTCTCGCCCACCGTCGACCTCGTCCCGTATCCCACCCAGGAGCTCGAGCTCCGCGAGGCCGACGGTCCGGGCGACGTGCCGCGCGCGATCATCGACGACCCGCGCTTGCTCGTGCACCACCTCGCCACGCGCCGGCTCCTCGTCCGACGCTATCTCCGCCGCGGCCAGGCCACGCGGGAGCGGAGCGGCGTGCGCGCGGCGGTGCGCTTCTATCTCCTCGACGGCTCCACCTCCATGCGCGGCGCGCGTGCGCGCATGCGCGACGCCATCCTCGTGGCCGAGCTCGCGTCGCTCGTCTCGCGCCTCGAGCGGCCGAGCGGCCGCGTGCGCAGCCTCCTCTACTATCGCTTCTTCAACTCCGCGGCCGAGGTCACGCGCCGCGTCGCGTCGATCCCCGACGCGCTCGAGGCCATCGAGGAGATCCTCGGCGCGGCGCGCACGGGGGGCACCGACATCGAGGGCGCGCTCGTCGACTCGCTCGATCTCATCGAAGCCAACCGCGCGTCCGACGTGGAGCTCTCGCGCGCCCAGATCGTGCTCGTCACCGACGGCCTCGCGGAGGTCGACCCCGCCATGATCCGCGGCGTCCAGGAGCGCCTCGCCATCCCCGTCCGCGTCAGCGCGCTCGTGCTCGGGGAGGAGAGCCCGGCGCTGCGCCTGCTAGCGGCCGAGCAACGGCAAGCGGGCCTGCGGGTCCTCTACCAGCACGTGCCCGACGCCCAGCTGGAGTCCTGGGAGCACGAGGGCCAGCGCGCGGCCTGGCCGAGCTTCGCCGCGGGGGAGGTCGCCCCCGAGGCGATCGACCACGCGCTCGACGAGCTGGCCGCGCTCTCCGACGGGAGCGAGCCGCTCGATCTCGCCCCCGAAGCGCTCGGAGAGGCCTACGCGGAGCTGGGGCTCGAGCTCGAGGAGGGCGCACGCGCGCGCATCGAAGCCGCGCGTCGCGACCTCCGATCGCTCCGCCGCCGCTTCGACCGGCTCTTCCCTGCGCTGGACGCCGACGTCGCCCGCCTCCCGGATCCGGATGACCTCGAGGCCACCCTCGTGCTCGACGCCCTCGGGGTGGTCGCCGAGGTCCTCGCGCTCTCCTGCTCGGACGAGCTGACGGCCAAGTCGGACGCGATCGCCATCTTCGAGCGCCTGCTCCAGGACCGCGGCCTCACCCCCGCCCGCTACCTCGCCCTCGCCCGTGAGCACCCCGACCGGGTCGGCCCCGCCGTCGACGCCGTTCGGGCGCTCACCGGCGCTCGATGAGCTCGTCGAGGCTGGGGATGTCTCTCGTCCACGAAGTCGTGCTCGGCGAGGTCGGCGTGTGCGCGCATGGCTCGAGATCCTCCCAGCTCCAGGCGATGCCGCCGTCGGAGCTCGGAGCCTGGCGTGGCGCGACGGACAGCGCGACGCCGTGCTCGCGGTGCGCTTCGTCGAGCGCCGAGGCGCGGTCGTCATGCCAGGTCGCGGCGAGCTCCTCCCCGTTCCAGCGGAGGCGCACCAGGCGATGGCGTGTCCCGCGGCGCTCCAGGAGCAAGCGGAACGTCTTGCGCTGGCGTGTGGTCTCGCCCCCGAGCCAGGTGGGGAGCCCGACCCGCCAGTCGCGGCCCACGCGCTGCATCTGGAGCGGCGCGCGCTCGTCGGCCGGGCCGAGGGGGCGCGGCGTGCCAGCGCGGTAGGACGCGACCGGCGCGCCGGCGTCGAGCTCGTCCCAGAAGCCGCACCCCGAGTCCGGGCACGCGCGATATCGCCAGCGGCCGTCGAGGGAGGTGAAGCCGCCCTCGCTCAGCCGCACGCGCTCGCCGAAGACGGTCTGGACCCGTCGCCAGTAGACGGCGGCGTTCGCGTGGAAGACGACGCGGCGCGCGGCGCGCCAGCCCGACTTCACCAGGGTGAGCACGAAGGCGGGCGGGACGAGCCACCAGCTCAGCGGCTCGACGCTCGGGCGGAAGCGCTCGAGGGGGACCACGCGCTCGGCGAGCCGCGGCGCGGAGCGATAACTTCCCGCCCTCAGCGTGGGCAGCGGGTCGGAGGCGCTCGCGCGGACCGTGGGCTGGGCGGCGCGCCAGCGGGCCTCCGCGCGGCCTCTCACCTGCCAGGTCCCGAAGGGAACGCGCGCTCGGATCGAGAGGAGCAGCGCCACCGCGTCGAGCCGCCAGGTGAGGGCGAGCCGGTGTTCGCTTCCGTCTGCCTCGATGACCAGGTCGCGCGAGGGCCAGTCCTGCGTCACGCGCGTGATCCGACTCCATCGGACGCGGCGTCGACCGCGCCAGGTGCCGTAGCAGAGCGCCTCTTCACCGACGCGGAGCGACGACCAGCGCGCCGAAGCGACCCAGAGCAGCGAGAGCACCCCTGCGCAGACCAGCGCGGCCCAGGCGAGCGTCTCGCCGCTCGACCGGGCCGCGAGCCCCACCACGCCCGCCGCTCCCCCCACCGTGAGCGCGGCGAGCAGCAGGACGACGGGGTGGGGCGCGGCGCGTCGAAGCTCGGTCACGCGCTCTGATACAGCCCGTAGGGCGAGCCGATTCCGCGGATCGATCCTGGAACCGCGGGACGCGCGATCGGAGGCCGCGCGGAGCTCGAGACGAGACGCCCGCGCCCTCGATGGAGCGGTGCTCAGGAGAGCGAGCGACCGTTGGAGCTGGACAAGCCGTTGCCTCCGGGGAGGTCCTTGCGCGAGGCCTCGCGCTTGGCGGTCTCCTTCGCGCGCTCCGCGGCCTCGCGGGCCGACGCGACGGCGACCTCCTTGGCCTCGGCGCCCAGCTCCTTCGCGCGCTCGAGCGCTTGCTCGCGCCGCTCACCCATCAGGCTGCGCTCCCGCGTAGTGGTGGGGATGAGCATGCCCAGCCCCACGCCCGCCACGAGCGCCGCGGCGCCGAACGCGAGCGGCTGCGCGTCGTAGGTGTCCTGGGTCTGGACCCAGGCGCGTTGTGCCTGCAGGCGGCTCTCATCGGCGAGCTCGGTCGCGCGGGCCGTGACGCGATCCTTGACGACCGCCGCCTTGTCGCTCGCGCGGTCCATCCGCGCACGCGCCGCGTCGGCGCCGTCGCTCATGGCCGCGCGCGCGCTCGAAGCGGCGCTCTCGGCGGCGCGCTCGACGCGGCGCTCGGGGCCGAACGCCTTGTAGAGCAGCCACCCAGCCCCGACCGCCACCATCGCGCTCGGGATGGGGTTCTCTCGCACGGTGTCGGCCAGGGTTCGCCCCGCGCTGGCCGCGCTCGCGGCGACCTGCTCGGTCGCCTCCTTCGTGCTCTCGATCGCTCTGTCCTTCGCCTCCAACATCTTCTCCTTCGCTACTTCCTTTGCGTGCTCTGGGGTCAGGCGGTCTCCGACCTCCCCGACCTCCGCCGCGAGGCGCTCTCGGGTCGCCACGATGTTCGCGCGGAGCGCCTGAATGTCCTTGTCGTCGTTCTCGTTCATCGCGCGGCCTCCTTCAGGGTCCAGGCGTCCGTCTTCACGCTCTGGATCGTCTTCTTCGGTGTCAGCTCGGCCTCGGCCAGCTTCCGCTTGCCGCGCACGACCATCGCGCCGCCGATGGCGGCGTAGGCCACGCCCACGATCAACGCGGCGATCCAGCCGCTCATCGTGGTGGCGAGCCCGAGGATCAGGGCGGCGGTCAGCGCCAGCACGCCCACGTAGGCGACCAGGCTCCCCGCGCCGAGCATCGCACCTTGCTTCTCCACACGCGTGATCCGCGCGTCCATCTCGCGCTTGAACAGCTCGAGCTCCTGGTCGACCAGGAGCGAGGTGTCCCGCGAGATCGCGCTCATGAGCTCACCGAGCTTCTGGTCCTCGGTCCCCGAGCTCGCATCTCGTAGTCGGGCGTGACCGTTGCCGCGCCCCACCGCCTCAGTTCGTGCCGCCTGCATCATCGCTCTCCATCATCGATGGGCGCGGGCACCTGAGCCGCTCGCCGCTCGATGGCGCTGGTCTCCGGCCTTGGCGGAGAGGCGGTGAGGAAGCGGCCGATCGCGAAGCCCGCGAGGGCACAGCCACCGAGGAAGAGCGCCGGCTTCGCCCGGGCGAAGGTGGAGGCGTCTTCGGTCAACGCGGCGGCGTCTCGCTCGCGCAGGTAGCGAGCTGCGCGGTCGGCTTGCTCGCCGATCTTGGCAACGTAGGGTCCGCTGCTTTGACCTTCGGTGCGCAGCTGCTCCGCGCTCGTGCGGAAGGCGCGCGAGACGGCTTCGAGCTGTCCGGCGACTTCTTCGCGACCCATATCGGCCATCGCCGTCACCTGCTGCTTGGCGTCCTCGGCATGGCTCTGGGCCTCTGCCTTCAGACCGCGCTCGCCTCGTGAGGGCTCCGAGAGCGCCGTGGAAGTCGAACGATCTTGTTCGTCGAATCGATGTCGTGTTTCCAAAGTCTTGGTCTCCTGTGGTTGGGGGTGATGAGTGGACGCGCAAGGACGGTGCCGGGCGCATCGAAGGGCCCTGAGCGGCGTCGGCCGGCTCACGACGCCACGGCGAGACGATCTGCTCCGGCTCGAACGCCCGCCCGGGCCGGCCTCCACAGCTCCGCCCGGTAGCGCTCGAAGGTCCGGGCGCCGGCCGTCAGACGCATGAGCGCACCCTCCGCGATCCATGGCGCGCGCTCTGGCGCCTCCTCCACCAGGGGCGCCAGCACCTCGTCGGCCCACTGCGCGTAGTGCTTCTCGTCGATGTGCTCGTGAAGGCTGTAGTAGCGCCGCGCGAGCTTGCTCACGCGGAGCCGAGCGAGGCCATCCTTCACCTTGGCGCATCGGTCGGGAGCGGTGAGCTCCACGGCGCCGAGCGCGCCGACCGAGTGGAAGGCCCAACGCCGATTGTAGGCGAGGCCCATCAGCGTATTGCACAAGGCAAGGGACTCCCAGCAGGGCTCGACCCGCAGGCCGCCCACCTCCAGCTCTTCGGTGAGCGCGTCGAGCATCGGTCCGTGCATGGCCGACTCCCGGCCTCGGCCCATCTCGTCCCAGTAGTTGTTGGCGAGCTCCAGCTTGGCCCGCGTCGGCATGCGCCGCTGGGTGAGCGCCACGAGGTCGTCGAAGCCCGCCTCGGTGGCCAGCTCCTGCCCGAGGAACCACTGCATGTCTTCTCGAGTGGCCGACGCGGCGAGCCAGTCGAAGAGCTCGTCGTGCTGACCGGGACCCGCGGCGCGGAGCTCCCCGAACCACGCGACGAAGCCCGCCGGGTCCGGAGGCGCCGCGCGTGCGCGGTCCGCGACGGCGGCGCGCTCCGCCTGGAGGAACCGCTCCTCCGCCTCGCGCCAGCGCACGTCGGCGGCAGGGTCGAAGGGGGCCGCGGGGGAGCTGGGCCGGAGCCGTCGCACGTTCATCGCGTACAGCTCCCGGTGGAGCTGCGAAGGATCCGTCGTCTCGGCGTCGCGTCGAGTCTGCATGAGCGACTGTCGATGCAAGCGCGCAGCCAAGCACTCGCCCGAAGCTGAGCGCCACCGAGGTGCGGCGTGTTGCCGCGACGTGCGAACGGGCATCGCACGCTCGCGTCGGGGCCGCGCCAAGCGAGGCACACGACGAGCCGGCGCGCGCATTGCAGCTGTCTCGCGCGTGCAGACATTCACTCATGTGGTCAGCGGTCTGGAGTCACCCTGCGGCGACGGCTATCGCGTCGCGTGGCGCATCAACCCTCACATGCGAGTCGGCAGCACGCGCCGCGCACGCGCGCGCGCTCAGCACGATGCCTTCCGGTCTGCGCTCATCGCGGCCGGCGCGCGGCTCCTCGAGCTGCCCTTCGTGCCGGGCGCGTACGACTGCGTGTTCATGAAGGACCCGGCGTTGCTCGTTCGGCGAGAGGATGGCAGCGCGGGGGCGCTCTTGGCCCGCGCTCGTCATCGCGAGCGCGCCGAGGAGTTCGCGGCGCGGCGCTGGCAGCTCGAAGCGGCTGGCTTCGCGGTCGACGGCTGTGAGAGTCGGCTCGAAGGCGGAGACGTGGTTCGGGTCGGGGAGCGCTATCTGCTCGGGCACGGCTTCCGATCGGAACGGCGAGCGGCGGCGGCGCTGGAGCGGTTCACGGGCCGCGAGGTGCTCCCGCTCCGCCTGACCGATGCGGCGCTCTACCACCTCGACACCGCGGTCGCGTACCTGAGCGGAGGCGAGCTGCTCGTGGCCGAGGGGGCCATCGCGGACCGAGACCTCCGCGCTCTCGAGCGGTTCCAGGGAGTCCGTCACCTCGAAGTGATTCCGCGTAGCCAGGCCATGGCCTTCGCCGCCAACCTCGTCCAGATCGGCGACCGGGTGATTCTCGCCTCGGGAGCGCCGCACATGGAGTCACGCCTCGTCGCGTGGGGCTACCGCCCAGTGGCGATCGAGCTCGACCAGTTCATCGCTGCAGGGGGCAGCGCCGCTTGCCTGGTCGCCGAGGTGCACGGAGCAGGCCTCTCCGCCGCCAGCATGTCCACCGCCAGCGCCGCTGCAGCCTGAGCCGGTCTACGCGGCCTGCGCCTTCTCGATCGAGGCGATGAGCTGCGCCTTGGTCATCCGGCTGCGCCCGTCGATGTCGAGGGCCTGCGCGCGCTCGTAGAGCTCGTCTTTGGTCCGTGACGCGAGGTCCTCGCCCGAGGTCGCGCGCTTCTTCTTCCCGGCCGGCGCGTCGGTCTCGGCCGCCTTCAGGCGCGCCTTGAGCACGGCGACGAGGTCGGTGGGCTCCTCGGGATCCTCGGACGTCTCCTCGTCCGCGCCCGGCGCGACGACCACGTCCGTGCCCGCGGCGAGCTTCTCCTCCACGAGCTCACGGAGGGCCTCGGCGCGGGGATCGGTGACCTCGTCCTCGTCGAGGCGCTTCACCTCGAGCTTCTTCAGGGCAGCCCGCATGGACTTCGCCTGCGAGGCGTCCCCCGAGGGCGGGTCCGCGAGCCCGACGTCCTCTGCGCTGCGCAGCTCGTCCGCGAAGCGGAGCGTCTCGGCGCGGAGGATGCCGTCGTCGGCGAAGATCGCGACGAGGTACTCCGTGCCCCGCATCACGAACGTCGCGATCCCCGCGTGACCTCGCTTCTCCATGGTCGCCGCGAGCACCGCGTAGGAGCGCGTGGACTCGCTCGCCGGCGCGAGGAAGTAAGAGCGCTTCAACCAGGCCGGACCGATGGCGTCTCGCGGCACGAACCGTCGGAGGTGGATGTCGCGAGAGCGCTCCGGCTCGAGGGCGTCCAGCTCCTCGTCGCTCAGGACGACGAACCCCTCTTCGACCGGCGCGCCGCGCACGATCTGCTCGGACGACAGCGGCGCGTCGTCGGCGCCGAAGTACACGCGAGAGAGCGGGACCCCCTCGGGGCTCAGCATCCGGAGGCTCGGTCGCTGGCTGCGGACGGCGGGGAAGAGCTCGACCGGGATCGAGACGAGCCCGAAGGTGAGGGTGCCGCTCCAGAACCCGCGGACGTCATCCGGCATGGCTTCGCTCCTTCTTTCGTGACTTCTTCTTCTTGCGAGTGGCCGCCTTCAGGCTCTCGCGGAGCGCGTCCTCGAGGTCGGTGGAGGGCTCGCGCGCCTTCACGGGAGCCGGCGCCTCCACGGTCTCGCCGCGCGCCTTCTTCGCCAGGAGCTCCGCCACCGCGTCCTGGTAGGTCGGTCGGTACTCGGACACGTCGAAGTCGTCGGCCAGCGCCTCGATCAGGGCCTCGGCCAGCTTGGCCTCCTTGGCGTCGATCGACGCCTCGGGCGGCGCGATCGCGCTCGGCTCGAGCACCTCCTCGGCCGGTCGCAGGGTGCTCAACCTCAACGCGCCGTCTTCCGCGCGGAGCGCGCCCGTGTAGTGTCGTTTGCGCATGGCCCAGCGCACGATGGCGACCCGCTCCGGCTTCGCGAGCGCAGCGGCGAGCGCTCCGTAGCCCGCCTCGTCGCCGTCGGGACCGAGCCAGTACGGTCGGTCGTAGCGCGCGGGATCGATCGCGTCGGGCGCGAGCACCGCCCGGACCTCCACCGCGCGGTCCGCGTCCGGAGCGAGCGCGTCGAGCTCCTCGTCCGTCAGCATCACGAAGGTCCCCGGGGACGCCTCGAAGCCGCGACGGACGTCCTCGACCGGCTCTCCCGTGCGTGGGTCGACCATCTTCTGCGACACCGGCGTGAGCGCGTCCGCGTCGAGCATGCGGAAGTGCGTCCGCGCGTCTCGTGCCGCCGCGTAGAGCTTCACCGGGACCTGGTGATCGCCGAACGCGATCACACCCTTCCACATCGCGCGCACGCTCATGACGAGCGCTCCCCGACCCGGTCCCGCGCTTCGGCGCCCTGCTCTTCGAAGCAAGGCGCGCAGGACCAGCTCGACCGCACGACGCAGTGCTCGCACAGACACGCGTCGCACCAGGTGCATCGGACGGTCAGCGCGTAGCGGACCTCGTGCTCACACCGCGCACAGCGCTCCATGTCTTCGAACATGTCTTCGAACGTGTCTTCGAACGTGATCTCTCGGAGCATGCATGGCGGGGAAGCAACGTCCGCACCGTCCTGGCCGTTCAGCTCGCGCGCGCTCGAGTCGCGGCAAGTCGCCCCGGGCGTGGCAATGCGCGCTCGGCGGTCCAGGCGCTCAGGGGAGCGGGCGGCGCGCGGCGTCGTAGCCGTCCCACGGATCGGGCCGCTCGAGCGACTCCAGCGCTTCGAGCAGGGTGCGCCGCGGCCCTCGCTCCAGGTCGTCCCAGGCGACCGGGAGGGCGACCGGGGCGTCCGCGCTCGCCCTGGTGGAGTAGGGAGCGATGGCGGTGGCGCCGCGTCCGTTGCGGAGATAGTCGACGAAGATCTTCCCGCGCCGCGCGCGCTTGCTGCTCGTCGCCACGTACCGGTCGGGGTGCTCCTGCACGAGCGACTCCGCGACCGCCTTGCAGAACGCCTTCGTGCGTCTCCACCCGGCAGACGGCAGGAGCGGCGCCACCACGTGGAGCCCCTTGCCGCCGGTGGCGAGGCAGAACGCGGTCAGCCCCAGCCCCTCCAGCATGCCCCGCACGTCGTGAGCGGCGCCGAGCACCGCGTCGAAGCCGACCGCCTCGTCGGGGTCGAGGTCGATGACGATCCGCTCCGGCTGCTCGACGGCGTCGGCCCGCGCGCCCCAGACGTGGATCTCGAGCGCGCTGATCTGCGCGAGCGCCCGCAGGCCCTCCACGTCGTCGACCCGGACGTGTGGCTCGTCGTCGCCCACCTCTGCGGCGCGCAGCGCGTCGGGCGCGCCCTGCATCCGATGCTTCTGATGGAAACGCGGGCCGTCGATCCCGCGCGGGGCGCGCACGAGCATCAGCGGTCGACCGGCGACGCGCGGGAGCATGCGCGGGGCGACGGCCTCGTAGTACGCGGCGAGCTCGCGCTTCTCGAGTCCGACGCCATCGAAGAGCACGCGGTCGGGGTTCGTGAGCGTGACCCGCGGCGCCTCGCGCTCCTCGAGGGCCACGAAGACGGGGTGGCGCAGACGACCGGCCCGGGTCTCTTCCTTGGCCTTCACACGCGCGCTCAGCGTCGGGGAGACCCAGCGGACGCCCTTCAGCCGCGGCGCGTCTTCGACCGGCGGCGCATCCGTCTCGAGCGGCTCGAGCTGCGCGCGAAGGCGCTTCAGCGTGGCGCGGTCGAAGCCGGTGCCGACCTTGCCCGCGTAGCGCAGCGCGCCTTCGTCCCAGCGCCCGAGCACGAGCGCCCCGAGCCCCACGCGCGCGCCCGAAGGCTCCGTGAACCCGACGATCGGCCGCGTCAGCTCGGCGCTGCAGCGCGCCTTGCGCCAGGAGCGAGTCCGCTTGCCCTCATAGATCGCATCGCGCCGCTTGCTCACCACCCCCTCGGCGCCGAGCGCGCACGCCTCGCGGTGGAGCGCGGCGCCGTCCTCGAAGGCCTCGGAGAAGCGGAGCGGGTCCATGCCTTCGCCGATCACGGTCGCGAGCAGCGCTCGGCGTGCATCGAGCCGCGCCCCGCGGAGGTCGTATCCGTCGAGCGTCAGGAGATCGAACGCCACGTAGCGCAGCGCGTCCGCGCGTCCTTCGGAGAGCGCGCGCTGGAGCGCCCCGAAGTCGGTCGTGCCGTCGGCGCCGAACACGACCAGCTCCCCGTCGACCCACGCGTCGTCGACGTCGAGCTTCGCGAGCGCGGCCGCGATCGAGGGCGCCTTCGCCGTCCAGTCCAGCCCCTTGCGCGTCGTCAGTTTCACCTCGCCCCGGTCCAGGCGCGCGAGCACGCGGTAGCCGTCGAGCTTCAGCTCGTGGATCCACGCGTCCCCTCTCGGCGGCGCGTCGATGCGGGTCGCCAGCTGCGGCTTCACGTCCACCCGCGCGCGTCTCCTCGCGCCTTCGATCTCGGCCGGATCGGGGCGCTCCGACCCGCGCTGGATCGCCTCGACCGTGCGGCCGGTCTCCACGCTCGTCGTGAAGCGGTCGACCAGCGGAGGTCCACCGTCGACGGCGTGCGCGTCGCGACCCTTGATGAGCAGCCAGTCGCCGCGCTTCGTCTTCACCAGCGTCCAGCGGCCCTTCAGGCGCTCGCCGTTCAGCTCGAAGCGGAGGCGGCCTCGCTCCATCCCCTCGTCGGGGTCGCTCAGCGGCGCCCAGGTGCCGGTGTCCCAGAGCTGCACCGGGCCGCCGCCGTACTGCCCGCTCGGGATCACGCCCTCGAACGTCGCATACGAGAGCGGGTGATCTTCGGTGCGGACCGCGAGCCGCTTGTCCTTCGGGTCCGCGCTCGGGCCCTTCGGCACGGCCCAGCTCCAGAGCACGCCGCCATGCTCCAGGCGAAAGTCGTAGTGCAGGCGAGAGGCGTCGTGCCGCTGCACGACGAAGACCGGCGCCCCATCGCTCGGCTCGGTCTCGCCGGCCGGCTCGGAGGTCTTGGTGAAGTCGCGCTTGGCCGCGTACTCGCGCAGGGGCTCGCCCATGTTCGCTCCGAGCCGGCTCCTAGACGCGGCGTCGAGCGGGCCAAGTCGACGCCGGTCTCTCACTCCTCGGAGCGCGTCAGGCGGCGCGCGAGCCGGCGTCGCAGCGGGGTGAGCAACAGCACGAGCACGGCGAGGATCTCGAGCCGCCCCATCCACATCAGCAGAGCCAGCCCGACCTTGCTCACGTCGGGCATCCCGCTCGAGACCCAGCCCGCGCTCAACCCCACGCCGCCGAGCGCGGAGGCGCAGTCGAAGAGCACGTCGTCGAACGGCGCCCCGCTCGGGCTCACGAGCTGCGCGGTCACGGCGGCCCCCGCGATCAGCGTGAGCCAGAGCGTGGTCGTGACCGCCGCCGACTGCATCTGGCGCGTCGCCTCGGCGTCCTCGACCCGCTCCCCGTCGAAGCGGTAGACCGGCTGACGACCCTCCTGGGTGGACTCCCACGCCACCCGGCCGACGATCCCCTCGAGGAGCCACGCGAGCCGACGCGCCTTGATGCCCCCGCTGGTGGAGCCGCTCTCCGCTCCCACGACCATCGCCCCGCCGAGGAGCAGGAGGAGCGGCGCGGGATAGGCGGCGACGTCGACGGCGCTGAAGCCGCACGTCGTCAGCGCCGAGGTCCAGGTGAAGGCCGCGTCCAGCGCGGAGCCGCCGGCGGCGATGCGCAGGTGCGCCAGCGCGGTGATGCACCCTCCGAGGGCGAGGAGGCCAACCAGGAGCCGAAGCTCGGTGCGACGCAGGAGCTCTCGCCATCGCCTTCGGAAGAGTAGGAGGTGGTAGGAGACCATGCTGATCCCGCCCAGCGTCATCACGAGCATGCCGGCGAGCTTCAGCTCTGTAGGATAGCTCCGGAAGCTGTCGTCGGTGACCGTCATGCCGGCGGTGGCGATGCCGGTCAAGCCGTGGTTCAGCGCCTCCCACGGCGGCATGCCCAGCCCCGCGAAGAGGGCGACGGCGAACGCGCTCAGGCCGCCGTAGATCGCGAGCAGGTGTCGAAAGGCGTCGGGTGGCTCGGCCTCCACGGGCGCCGAGAGCTCGGCGCGCATCACCCCGAACGCGTCGTCGTCGGGCCGCGCGACCACGTACACGAAGACCGTCATGCCGAGGCCTCCCACCCACTGGCCGAGGCTCCTCCAGAGCTGGAGCGGGGCGGGCAGCTCGCTGGGTCGCGACGCCATCGACAGCCCCGTGCTGGTGAAGGCGGACATGCTCTCGAAGAACGCGTTCTGGAGGTCGGCGTAGCGGCCCGCCTGGGCGCCGCCGCCGTACCCGATCACCACGAACGGGATCATCCCGATCGCCGCGACGGTCAGCCAGCCGCCGGCGACCGCCACCATGCGGGTGGGGACCGGGATGGATCCGTCTGCGGGGCCGAACGCGGCGCGCAGGGCTCCATATGCGAGCGCCGACACGCCGAAGGTCGTGGCGAAGGCGGCGACGCATCGCCACCCGCACGCGAGGCACGCCGGCAGCGTCAAGAGCGACAGCGCCCCCGGGACGGCGAGCATCGGCGCCATCAGCGCGAAGGCCTGACGCGCGACGCTGCGGGTAGGGAGGGGCGCGCTCGGCGTGGGACTTCGGTCGGCCACGTCGTCTGCTGGGTAGCCGCGCTCGGCCGAGACCAAAGAAGCGGCTCGCGCTCGCGCCGCGTCCCGCGCCCCCCGTAGATGGGATAGCCTCCGCGGGTGCGCGCCCGCGTTCGCGTTCAGACGGCCGATGGGACGGAGACCGATCTCGCGCCCGGAGACATCATCGGGCGGCTGCCGTTCGCGGCGCTGCATCTGGCCGATCCCCGGGTGAGCGAGGCGCACGCGATGGTCAGCCTGCGCGCAGGCGAGCTGGCGTTGCTCGCGCTTCGACGGCGTTTCGGCGTCGACGGGCGCGCACGCAGCGACGTCGTGCTCGAGCCAGGGTTGGAGGTCTCGATCGGCGAGGGGCTCACCCTGCTCGTCGTCGAGGTCGCGCTGCCCGATGAGGTCCTGGCCCTCACCGCGCCCGGCCTGCCCACCGTGCCGTTGCCTCCGGTGCTCTCGCTCTTCGGCGGCGACCCCCCGCGGGTCCGCCCGCGCTTCGAGGGCGACGCGGCGGCGGTGATCTTCAGCCAGGGTGCGCGCTTTCGCGTGCGGATTGGGGGCGCGACGCGAGAGATCGCGGCGGGCGACACGCTCGAGCTGGCCGGCACCCGCTTCTCCGTCGTGTCCGTGCCCCTACGCGAGGCGGAGGCGGCGCGCACGATCGCGCAGCCCGACGCTGCCCCCCGCATCTGGACGCTGCACCACGACATCGTTCGCGTCACGCGGCGAGGAGAGGAGCTGCTCGCCTTGCGCGGCTACACCGCCCAGATCGTGAGTGAGTTGGCGGCGATCGGGCAACCCGCGCCGTGGGAGGCGGTGGCGCGCGAGCTCTGGCGGGACGACGCGGACTCCATGATGGTGCGGCGTCGATGGGACATGGCCCTCGGCCGTCTCCGGCACAAGCTGCGCGAGGCGGGACTGCCGATAGACCTCGTCCGCGCGGACGGGGCGGGCAACGTGGAGCTGCACGTCCCGAGCTCGGACCGGGTCGAGGATCGATCCTGATGGACGGGCCAGAGAGCTGCGGTGGGTTCTCGGAGGACGGAGAGTACGCGGGCGACGCGCCGACCGAGCTAGCGAAGTCGGGCCCCCGCTACTCGGACGCAGCGCGGGTGGGGGCCGGGAGCATGGGTGTGGTCGAGGTCGTGACCGATCGCGAGCTCGGCCGGGAGGTCGCGCGCAAGCGGCTGCGCGAAGGGGGCGATCTGCGCGCGGCCGAAAGGCTGCGCCGTGAAGCCGCCGTGGCCGCCTCCCTCGAGCACCCGGGCATCGTGCCCGTCTACGACGTGGGGGAGGGGCGAGGGGGCCCCTGGTACACGATGCGCCTCGTCCGGGGGCGCACTCTCGCCGAGGTGCTGCGGGGGCGCCAGACGATGGCTGAGCGGCTGCCCCTGCTCCGCCGCTTCCTGGTGGCGTGCGAGGCGGTCGCGTATGGGCACCGTCGTGGCGTGATCCACCGCGACCTCAAGCCCGCGAACATCATGCTGGGCGACGAGGGCGAGACGCAGGTCGTCGACTGGGGACTGGCGCGCGCGGCGCCCGGCGGGGGCGGAGGAGCGCTCGCGAGCGACGCGCGGCTCACCGCCGCGGGCGCGGTGCTCGGGACGCCGGCGTACATGAGCCCGGAGCAGGCCGGCGCGTTCGGCGAGCCCTACGCGGACGCGCGCTCGGATGTCTGGTCTCTGGGCGCCATCCTGTTCGAGATCCTCGGCGGCGCCCCGCCGTACGAGGGGTCGAGCGAGGAGGTGTTGCGTCAGCTCGGCGTGAGGGCGCCCGACGTGACGCGCGTAGCGGAGGCCCCGCGCGAGCTCGTCGCGATCGTGTCGAGGGCCCTCGCTCACCGCCCCGAGGACCGCTACGCCTCCGCGGAGGCGCTCACCGAAGATCTCGAGCGCCACCTGGAGGGGCGCCTCGTAGACGCCTACGACTACGGGCCACTCGACCACCTCCGCCGCTTCGTGCGCGCGTTCAGGCTGCCTCTCACGGTCGCCGCCGTCGCGTCGGCCGGGCTGCTGCTGGGGGCCACCTACGCCTACGACAGCGTGGTCCAGGAAGGCGAGCGCGCGCGGGCCGCCGAGGTCACCGCGCAGGTTGCGCTCGCGGACGCGAGGGCGTCGAACGCGCGGCTCACCGCGGAGCTCGCGACCCGCGAGGCGGCGCGCGGTCGCCGCACGGAGGCGCTGGCGCTCGCGCGCGAGGCGCTCTCCATCGCGCCCAGCCCGGCGGCGCTCGGCGTGCTCGCGGCGTTCGGGCTCGAGACCCCGCCGTCGCTGCTCGAGCGGGGGCCGGCCTGCTCCCGCGCGCGCGTATCGCCGAACGGGGCGCTCCGGCTCTGCATCCGAGACGGCGAGGCGGAGCTCCGCGAGGGTGTGCGCGTGCGGTTTCGGCGCTCCATCGCCCCCACCGCCGACGCGTTCCTGACGGATGGGCACGTGCTCTTCATCCGTCTCGACACCGAACACCGCGTCGCGTGGGTCGATCTGGAAGGCGAGACCGTGTCCGAGGGTCACCTGGACGTGCTCGGTGAGCCGAGCATCTTCCGCGACCAGCTGCTGCTACCCGTTCGAGGCGGCGTGTATTGGCGGCGGGCAGACGACCCCGAGCTCCTCGAGGCGTGTGATGGCGCGCGCCCCAACGCGGTCGCGCTCGGCGTCATGGGGCCCGCCTTCGCGTGCCCCGACCGGACGGTGCGCGCGGCCGATCGGACCTGGACGCTCCCCGCTCAGGTCAGCGCCCTCGACTGGCGCGGCGAGGACCTGGTGGTGGGGACGCGGGACGGTCGACTGCGCACCTTGGAGGGCAGGCACGAGAGCAGGCTCGGCCCCGGCGCGGTGCTCTCGGTCGCCAGCGACGACGGCTGGGTGATCGCGGCGGCGGAGTCTGACGGGCTCTGGGTCTGGCACCCCGAGCGCGGTCTCCCGCAGCGCCTCCCGGTCGTGGAGCATCGCATCTTGCGATTCTCCGGAGGCGTTCTCGAGACGAGCGGCCCCGAGGGGATCGCGCGCTGGCGAATGCCGCGCGGCAGCGCCGCCCGCCTCGACGCCGAGGGCGGAGTGGCGTCGATGGCGGCGGCCTCCGGGCGGATCGTAGTGGGTCGGGGCGACGGCTGCGCGCGCGCGTGGGACGGGACGGGGGAGCGTCTCGGCGCATCGTGCGAGGGTGACGCGGCGGTGAAAGCGGTCGCGTTCGATGGAGAACGGGTGTGGCTGGTTCGCGATGGTGAGGCAGGCCTCGCGGTCCTCGATCACGAGCTTCATCCCCGCGGACGGCTCGAGGGGCCGGGCAGTCTGCGGCGGGTCGCGCGGTTGGAGTCGGGCGCGCTGGTCGCGGTGACCTACGGCGTGGGCCGGCTGCGCTTCGACGGGCGGGGCGGCGTCGCGCGCTTGCCGCCGGCGGACGCCAACCACGTGGACCTCGACGCGCGCGGAGCCGACGCGGTGACGCTCACCTCCGACGGCCGCGTGACGCTGCTGCGCGGCGACCGGGCCGAACTCCACTCCGTCGTGCCAGGCGCGCGGGCGGTGACCCTCGGGAGCGACGGCCGCGTCTATGTGGGCACCCACCATCGCGTCGTCTCGGGAGAGATCGAGAGCACCCCGTCGTCCAGTGCGATCACCACCCTCCGCGCCGACCCGACGGGGCGATGGATCGCCGTCGGGCACCGGGATGGCCTCGTCCGCGTGCTCGACGCGGGCCTCCGGGACGTCGCCGTGTTCCCGGGACACACCGAGCGCGTGAGCGCGATCGCCTGGGACGGCGCGGTGCTCGTGACCGGGAGCTGGGACGGAGTGGTGCGTCGCTGGGACGCTCGCGTGTTCGAGAGTTGGGAGCGAGTTGGGATGGGTGAGGGTGAGCGGACTCCTACCGTGGCCCCATGACTCGAATCAGCTGGTGTGTGATCTACATGGTGGGGCTCGTTGCTTGTGGAGGAGGTTCGGATCCCGTCGACGGGAGCTGCGGTCAAGACGAAGACGGAGGCCAGACGCACGAGGATGCGGGGCAAGCGCCGGACGACTCCGGCGTCGTGATGGAGGAGGACGCAGGCGCGGCCATGGACGCGGGACCGGGTGACGCCGGGATGTCGATGGACGACGCTGGCCCTGGAGACGGCGGCATGCCGCCGGTGATGATGTGCTGTACGGACGCGGGTTGGGACGTGACCGAGGGCGTGACGCCCGACGCTGACTGCGTGCCCTGGGCCCTCGTCGACAGCGGCCCGATGGCGCCGTCGCTCGGGAGCGCGGGGCTGGCCATCGCGACCGCGAGCAACGCGCAGAACCAGTACTACGAGCAGGCCGCGCCGACGATCGACGCGGGTGACCACGTGCAGATCCGCTTCCGCATGCAGGTCACCTCCAGCTCGGCTGTCGAGCCCTGGCGCGCCGGAACTGGCGTCCTCTTCACCTTCGGTCCGAGCCGGGAGAAGAACTCGCTCTACCTCGCCGACGGCGAGATCTTCCTCCTCTCCGCCGAGAACGTGCGCGGCATGTCGGCCAGCGTCCCGACCAGCGACGCGATGCACGACTACGTGATCGACGTCGACCGCCTGACCGGCAGCGTGAGCGTCAGCTATGACGGGACGCCGACGCTGACCGGCAACCTCTTCATCAACCCGGGCGACACGACGACCGACCGCATCCTCTGGGGTGAGGTCAGCAACGTAGCGACCGGGAGTAGCGTCTGGGAGTCGTTCGAGCACGACGCCTGGAGCGGCTGCCACGTCGCGGCGTGGGCGGCGAGCGACGCCGTGCTCCCCGACCTCGACTGCCCGCCCTGGACGACGGTGGACAGCGCTGCGGCGGACCCGGTCCTCTCCAGCGCCGGAGTGACCGTCTCGACGGCCTCGAACGCCGAGAACATGGCCTACACGCAGACCTCGATCGCGGCGGGCAGCCTCGTCCGGATCGCGTTCCGCATGCGGGTCGTCTCGGAGAGCACGTCGGCATCCTGGCGCGCGGGCGCGGGGGTGATCTTCGCCTTCGGCCCCGCGCGGGAGAAGAACAGTCTCTATGTCGCGGACGGCGAGATCTTCTTGCTGTCGGCGGAGAACATCCGCGGCATGGCGGCGACGGTGCCGACGAGCGACGCGATGCACGACTACGTCGTCGAGGTCGATCGCACGACCGGCGCGGTGACCGTGAGCTATGACGGTGTGCCGACGCTGACCGGCTCGCTCTTCGTCAACCCGGGCGACACCACGACGGACCTGATCACCTGGGGTGAGGTGAGCAACGTGGCGACGGGCGAGTCGATCTGGGAGTCGTTCGAGCACGACGCGTACGCCGGCTGTCTCTGACCGCTGACCGATCAGAGCGCGGCGAGGCGGTCGGCGAGGGACCTCCGGGTCTCCACGGCCTCCTCGTCGCGCGTCGTGACGAGTGAGGCCCGCCCTCGTCCACCGACGCCTCGACGTAGAAGGCGTCGAGGTCGTGGCCCTCCCGGGTGACGCGCGTGGGTCGAGCGCACGCGTCACTCGAGCAGCGTCAGCGGCTGCTCGAGCGCGCGGCAGATCCAGCGGAGGAAGCGGGCCGCGTCGGCGCCGTCCACCGCGCGATGATCGTAGCTCAGGCTGAACGGGAGCAGCGTCCGCGTGACGAGCTCCGCGCCGTCGTCGCGCCTCGCCTCGGGAGGCAGCTCGTCGACGTGCACGGGCGCCTTGTGTGCGCGGCCCACCCCGAGGATGGCGACCTGCGGCCAAGGGACGATCGGCGTGAAGGTGGTCGTGCCCAGTCCGCCGAGGTTGGTCACGGTGAAGCCGGCGCCCTCCATCTCTTCCGGCTTCAGCTCTCCCGCCCGCGCCCTCGAGGCGAGCCGGTCCAGGGTGCGGGCGAGCTCCGCCAGGCCGAGGTCCGCCGCGCCTCGGACCACCGGGACGAGCAAGCCCCGCTCGGTGTCGACGGCCACCGCGACGTCGACGTAGCGCCGCAGGACGATGGCGCCGGCCTCGAGGTCGAGCGCGGCGTTGAGGCGCTCGAACTCGAGGAGCGCGCGCGCCACCACCGCGACGACGATCGCGGTCGGGGTGAGCGCGACGTCGTGCCGTTCGGACCAGCGCGCCCGGAAGGCTTCGAGCTCCGTCACGTCGGCGCGGTCTCCCTGGGTGACGTGAACGACCTGCGACCAGGAGCGGGCGACGTTCTCGGCCGTGGCGACGCGCACGGCGCCGAGCGGCTCCCGGTCGACCGCGCCCCAGCGCGAGAGGTCTGGCAGCGCCGGGCGATCCGGCTCGCGCTCGGCGTCGGACAGCTCGTTGAGCAACCAGCGCACGTGACTTAAGAGATCCTCTTCGGTGATCCGGCCGCCGCCGCCCGTGGCCGCGACCGCGCTCAGGTCGTCGACGCCGAGCTGGCGCGCGAGGCGACGGACGGAGGGAGAGGCGACCGAAGAGCCGGCCTGGGGAGGGGAGGAGAGGCGCTGAGAGGGACGAGAGCTGGAGGGGTGTCCGTCGGATTCATGGTCCCCGTCCGAGTCCGCCTCCGCACCTGCTTCTTCCGCGTCCGCATCCGCTTTCGCATCCGTTTCCGCTCCCGCTCCCGCTCCCGAGTCCGCTCCCGCTTCCGAGTCCGCTCCCGCTTCCGAGTCCGCTTCCGCCCCCGCTCCCGCTCCTGCTTCCGAGTCCGCTCCCGAGTCCGCCTCCGCATCCGCATCCGACTCCGCATCCGAGTCCGCGTCCGAGTCCGCTTCCGCGTCCGCTCCCGAGTCCGCATCCGCGTCCGCTTCCGAGTCCGCTTCCGAGTCCGCTTCCGAGTCCGCATCCGCATCCGCTTCCGAGTCCGCATCCGCGTCCGACTCCGCATCCGCGTCCGAGTCCGCTTCCGCTTCCGAGTGCGCTTCCGAGTTCGCTTCCGCTTCCGAGCCTGCATCCGAGTCCGCTTCGGCATCCGCGTCGCCCAGGACGAGGACCGCGTCGCCCGTGCTCACCTCGTCGCCTTTCGACACGAGGATCTCCTCCACGACGCCGGCTCGGGGAGACGGGAGCTCGGTCGTCGCCTTGTCGGTCTCGAGCTCGAGCAGGGGCTGGTCCGCTTCGACCGCGTCGCCCTTCGAGACCAGCAGGCGCAGCACCACGCCCGCGCTCTTCTGTTCGCCCAGCTCCGGGAGCCTCACCTTCATCGCATCTCCTCTCGCCGCTCAGCGGGTCCTCGGGTCGGCGCGGTCGGGGTCCAGACCGAACGCTTCGATGGCGTCGGCCACGGCGCGCGGCTCGACCTCGCCGCGCTCGGCGAGGGCGGCCAGGGCCGCGATCACCGCGTGCTCTGCGCTCACCTCGAAGTGGTCGCGCAACGCCTCTCGGGTGTCGCTGCGACCGAAGCCGTCGGTGCCGAGCGCGTGCAGCGGGCCGGGGAGCCAACGGGCCAGGGTGTGCGGCAGCGCCTTGACCCAGTCGCTCACCGCGACGAACGGGCGCTCGTGATCGCCGAGCCGCTCGCGCAGGAAAGGCCGCCGCGGCGCGGCGCTCGGGTGGAGGCGGTTCCAGCGCTCGGCCGTGCAGGCGTCGCGGTGCAGGAGCGACCAGCTCGTCACCCCGCAGACCTCCGCCCGGATCCCGTGCTCGCGCTTCAGGAACGCGGCCGCCCGCAGCGCCTCGCGCAGGATCGGGCCAGCGCCGAGCAAGGTGATCTGCGGCGCATCCACCTCCGAGACGCGGTATAGACCTCGCACGATGTCCTGCCGCGCGCCGTCGGGCAGCGCGGGCATCGGGTAGGGCTCGTTCGCGACCGTGAGATAGACGAGCACGTCTTCGCCCTCGACGAGCATGCGGCGCAGACCGTCGACGACGATCGCGGCGAGCTCGTAGCCGTAGGCGACGTCGTAGGCGCGCACGTGAGGGTGCGGATGGGCGAGGAGGTGGCTGTGGCCGTCCTGGTGCTGCAGGCCCTCGCCGTTGAGCGTCGTGCGGCCGCTCGTGGCGCCGATCAGGAAGCCGCGGGCGCGCGTGTCGCCGGCGGCCCAGATCAGGTCGCCCACCCGCTGGAAGCCGAACATCGAGTAGAAGAAGAACATCGGCACCAGGTGGGGGCCGCCGTTCGCGTAGGACGTGCCCGCGGCGATGAGCGAGCTCATCGCGCCCGCCTCGGTGATGCCCTCCTCCAGGATCACGCCGCGCTCGCTCTCGCGGTACGTGAGCAGCACGTCCGCGTCGACCGGCTCGTAGCGCTGTCCGCCCGGCGCGTAGATCCCGACGCGTGGGAAGAGCGCCTCGACCCCGAACGTGCGCGCCTCGTCCGGCACGATCGGCACGACGCGATCGCGCAGCGGATGGTCGGTCAGGAGCGTCGACAGGAGTCGGACCAGCCACGCGGTGGTGGTGACCTCGCGCTCGCTCCCCTCGAAGAAGCGCTCGAGCGGCGCCTCGTCGATCGCGTCGAGCGTCGTCGGGGACGCGCGCCGCAGCGGGCGAGGGCCACCGAGCGCGTCGCGTCGCTCCCGCAGATAGGTGTCGAGCGCCGAACCCTCCGGGGGCCGCACGAAGGGGAGCGCGTCCAGATCCGCGTCGCCCACCGGGACGCCGAGCCGGTCGCGAAACGCGCGCAACGCCTCGCCGTCGAGGGACTGGGTCTTGTGCGCGACGTTGCGCGCCTCACCGGCCTCGCCGAGGAGATGGCCCTTGATGGTCTGGGCGAGGATCACGGTCGGGCGCGTCTCCTCGCGCGCGGCCGCGTCGAACGCGCCATGGAGCGCCGCGCGATCGTGGCCGCCGCGCACCAGCGGTCCGAGGCGCGCCGCGATGCGCTCCAGCCGTGGGTCGCCTCCCGTCAGGTGGGCCCGCAGCGCGTCGTCGCCCTCGGCCGCCAGCCGCTGCCACTCCCCGTCCACCGTGCGGCTCATGACCTCGAGCACGCGGCCGTCGTCGTCCGCCTCGAGGAGCTCGCACACCGCGCGGCCCCAGAGCACCTGGATCACCCGCCAGCCCGCGCCTTCGAAGCGCTGGGCGAGCTCTCCGATCACCTGCCCGTTGCCCCGCACGGGACCGTCGAGGCGCTGGAGGTTGCAGTCGATGACGAACGTGAGGTTGCCGAGCTCGTGGCGCGAAGCGACGCCGAGCGCGCCGAGCGACTCGGGCTCGTCCATCTCTCCGTCCCCGAGGAACGCCCACGTGCGCGGGAGCACGTCCACGAGCCCCCGGTCCCGGGCGTAGCGGTCGAAGCGCGCCTGGTAGATCGCCATGATCGGCGCGAGCCCCATCGACACCGACGGCGTCTCCCAGAACGTGGGCATCAGCCACGGGTGCGGATACGAGCTGAGGCCGTCGGCCGAGACCTCCTGCCGGAAGGCCTCGAGCTGCGCCTCGTCCAGTCGCCGCTCGAGGAACGCGCGCGCGTAGATCCCCGGTGACGCGTGGCCCTGGAGATACAGGCGGTCGGGCCCCTCTTCGTGACCATGGCCGCGGATGAAGTGGTTGAAGGCGACCTCGAGGGCGGTGGCGAAGGACGCGTGGCTCGCGATGTGTCCCCCCGCGCCGGGACGCTTCCGGTTCGCCCGCGCGACGAGCGCCATCGCGTTCCACCGCACGAGGCTCTCGAGCCGCTCCTCGAGCTCCTCGTCCCCGGGATGGCGCTCCGGGTAGGGGAGCGTGTTCACGTACGGATGCCGAACGCGCCGGCGCCGCACGCCTTGGACCGCCGCTCGGCGCTCGAGCTGCTCGAGCAGCTCCGCCGCGGCGTCCGCGCCTTCGCTCGCGATCAGGTCGTCGAGGGCGGCGAGCCAGTCGCGAGCGCGCGCCCGGTACGCCTCGCGGTCCGTGGCGTTCGATGCGCTCATCTCGATCGGGATCTGAACCCGACCGGGACGATCACCAGAGCGGATCTCGTGCGTCCCGATCGGTGCTCGGCTCAGAGCGCGGCGAGGCAGTCGGCCAGGGCCTCCGGATCCACCACGCCCTCTTCGTCGCGCGCCTGCTCGTAGCAAGCGAGCACCGGGCCGCTGGTGTCTTGCTCCGGCCGGGTGGACGGAGACGTCTCCTCGGGGGCGACCTCGCGCACGGCCCGCTCGCGCCGCTCGGCCGCGCTGTCGACCGCGACGAAGCGAGTGTATGGCGTCAAGATGTGATGCGCGAGAGCGAGGTCGGTCACCTGACGCTCGAGCGGCGGGCTCGGCTGGAGCGTCATCGCGGTCATCAGGTCGCCGATCCGGGTCTGGGCCCACATCGAGCCGAGCTCGGGGTGGGTCTCGCCCGCCTCCGGCAAGGCGACCTCGACGCGCTGCACGAAGCGGCGCCCGCCGAGTCGCCCGCGGATGGTGATCACACCCTCGCCCCCCTCGCGGAAGCGGCCGTGCACGATGACGGGGCGGTTGGCGAAGACGTCCGGGACGCGGCGCGGGTAGACGTCCGAGACGGCCAGCTCACCCCAGTCGATCGAGAGGTCCGTCATCTGCGGCCGCGCGATGTGGGCGACGAAGCGGGTGGCCGCGTCCTCCGGCGTCTCGTCGAGGCGGACCTGCTCGAAGGCGCCGTTGCCTCGCTCGCTCAGGCGCGTCAGCAGGTACCGGTTCACGCTCGCGCCCACGCCGAACGCGTAGAAGCGGGTCGCCCCGAGCCGCGGCTCCACGAGGGCGAAGACGTCGCGCTCGCTCCCGATGAAGCCGTCGGTGAAGAGGAGCAGCTGCCGGACCCGCTCGGTGGGCGCGGACATGTCGAGCGCGGCGCGCAGACCGTCCAGGCTCGCGAGCTCCGGAGAGGTGCGCGCGGCGCTCAGGGTGCGGATCGCGGTGGCGACGTTCGCGCGCGTGGCCGGCTGCACCTCGGTCGCGACGCGCCCGTCGAGGGTCAGCACGCGCAGGGTGTCGCCGTCCTGAAGAGTCGTCAGCGCGCGGGTGAGGGCGGCGCGGGCGCGCTCCATCGGCAGGCCCTCCATGCTCGGCGAGGTGTCGAGCACCACCACCATCTCCCGCGGCGCGCGCGCGTCCGCGACGGGGCCGCTCAGCGGGTGCAGCGCGAGCGCGAAGTGCCCCGGGCCCGCCTCGGGCGGGCTGGCCACCACCGCGACCTCGGGCCGCTCGGAGCCCACGGCGAGGCGCAGCGCGAAGTCCCGGTCGGGCCGCGCCTGCTCGGCGAGGGAGATGCGGGCGCGTCGGCCGCGGCGCTCCACGTCGACCTCGTGATGCGGGGTCTCGACGTCGCTCAGCTCCGCGCCGAGATCTGCGTCGACGGTCAGGCGCACCGTGTCGGGTCGCGGATCGGTCGCCTCGAGCTCCTCCTCGAGCGGGGTGCCCGGCGGGTTGATCTCGCCCGCGCCCGCGCGGCGGTAGCGCGGCCCCGCGCGGAGCGGGAACGCGAAGTGGTAGGCGCCGTCCTCGTAGCGGAGCACCTGGGTGTACTCGAGCGTGATCTGCACCGCGTCCGAGGGCGGGATGTCGCGCACGGTCTGCCGGAAGACGTCCGGCCGCTCCTGCACGAGCACGGCGCGCTCGTTCGCCGAATCGCCTGCGTCGCCGCGTGCCCCAACCGGCTGGATCTCCGCGCGGACCACGCGCTCCCCCGAGCGGATCTCCATGCCGTCCACCGCCGCGCCCTCGGGCACGGGGAAGAGGTAGCTGCCCTCGACCGGGCGCTCGTAGGGGTTGCCGAAGGTCTGCTGCACGCGCACGTGCGCGACGAAGCCCGTCACCGAGACGTGCACGTCCGTGCTCTGGATGGGGAAGCCGCCGAGCTCTCCGAGGTTCGGCTCGTCGTCGAGGCGCATCGTGCCCTCGCTCGGGCGGCCGGTGTACTCGAGCGGCGGCGTGGTGCCGGTCGTCAACCCGTTGTGCGTGGCGCTGCCGCCCCACATGTGCCAGCCGTCGAGCGTCGGGTCGGCGACCTCGACGCCGTAGACCCCGCCCTGCGTGGTGGAGGCGTAGACCCAGCCGTGGGCCACGGTGGGCTGCGCGGCGATCGGCTCGCCCACGTCCCAGGCCCAGGCGGTGAGCCCGGTGTCGACGTCGAGGCCGTAGAGGTGACCCTCGCGGGTGCCGAAGATGAGCTGACTGCCCACGACGGCGGGCGAGCTGGCGGGGCGGGTGGAGGCGTCCTCGGTGTAGGCGCGGCGCCAGAGCAGGTCGCCGTTCATGTCGCGGGCCTGCACCTCGTTGCCGATGGTCTGGTACATGCGGCCAGCGCGCACGGTCGGGCGCGAGCCCTCGTACGACCAGCCGCCTCGCACGCCGCCCGCGTCCGCCCGCGCGGCGAGGAAGGGCGCGTCGACCGCGTCGAAGTGGCGGAGCACCTCGCCGCGACGCTGACCGAGCACGAGCGTGCGTTCGCGGCTCGCCTCCTCGCGCTCCCCGACGGTGACGTGCACCTCGTCGTCGTGCAGCCAGGGCGCGCTGGTGGCGCCGACCTCCTCGTGCCAGCGCACGCGGCCGTTTCGGCGATCGAGCCGATAGACGTCGCCGTCCATGGTGCTGAAGTAGATCGAGCCGCCGTCGACGACGGGCGCGTTCATCACGTCGGCGTCGATGGGGCGCGTCCAGCGGGGGCGTCCGTCGCGCAGTCGCAGGGCGGTGAAGCCGTAGCGGCGACCTCCTCCCGCGCCCCACCCGGTGGAGCCGGGGCGGATGCGGCCGGGAGAGCGCGCGTCGATCACGTGGCCGCTGTAGACCATGCCGTCGTACACGGCGGGCTGGCTCATCAAGGGATCGCCGAGCCAGCGCTCCCAGACGCGACGGCCCGTGTGCGCGTCGATCGCGTAGATCGTGCAGCTCTCGGTGTTGAAGACGACCTTGTCGTCCTCGATCACCGCCGCGCTCGGGCCTCCGGCGGGGGCGGCGACGCTCCAGAGGGGCTGGCCGCTGCGCGCGTCGTAGGCGAAGAAGGCCGAGCTGGAGAAGCCCCCACCGAGGTAGATCTTGCCGTCCGCGTAGGCGGGAGTGAGCAGCGCGTGCGCGGCCGGCAGGCGCGCGAGCCAGCCGCGCCGATAGCCGTCGAAGGTGAAGCTCTCGGTCATGCCCGGGCGCGCCGCGGGCGCGGGCAGCGCGCGGGGCGAGAGCCGCGAGGCGAGGGCGAGCACGTCGGCCGGGACCTGCGATTCGGGCGCCGCCTCGGCCGCGCCGCGGAGCAGAGCCACCTCCTCTGCCGCCTCGATCGTCTCTTCGATCGTGAGAGAAAGCACACGGCTGCGCGCCTCCTCGATGCGGCTCGGCGTCGGCTCGCCGGGCGCGGAGGCGTGACCTCGGGGGCCGCTCCCTCCGGCGCAACCCATCGATATTACGAGGATCAGTGCCTCGTAGACCCCGCCGCCGCGCCGTCTCGTCATCGCCCCTCCGACGCGCACGGACCCGCGGGGTTCCCTCCAGCTTGGCCGATGCGTCGAATGCGTAGGCAGAAATCTGAGCCAGGCCGCCCTCCCGTGTATCTCTAACGCCCATGACCTCTTCTCGTTTTCTCCCCTGGGTTCTTTGTCTCGCCCTCGCGGGGCTCGGCGTGGCCGGCTGCGACACCGGCGGCGGCTCGCGCGACGCGGGCGGCGGTGACGCCGATCTCCCGGCCGGCGGCGACGCCGACGGTGACACCATCTCCGACGAGGACGAGCTGCGGGACGACCGCCTCGACACCGACGGCGACGGCATCGAGGACTGGCTCGACACGGACTCCGACGGCGACGGGCTGCTCGACATCGACGAGGCGGGTGACGCGCGGCTGGACACGCCGCCCATCGACTCCGACCTCGACGGCGCGCCCGACTACCGCGACACGGACTCCGACAACAACGGCTACACGGA